>JBAVQT010000607.1:0-1714 GCA_049694295.1 Candidatus Acidiferrales bacterium | reverse complement strand
ACGGAAGCGATGCGGTCAAAGGAGTTCGCGCACGACTACCGGTATTTTCCGGATCCCGACCTACTGCCGGTAATGGCGACGGCCGCGGTGGTGGAACGCGTGAAGCGCGAGATGCCGGAACTTCCAGCGGCGAAGCGCGAACGGTTTGCGAGCGCGCATGGAATTTCGGCGTACGACGCGGGAGTGCTGACGGCGACACGAGCGCTGGGCGATTATTTCGAAGCGGCCGTGAAAGCGGGAGCGCCGACAAAAGCGGCGGCGAGCTGGATTTCGGTGGAGCTGCTGCGCCGGCTGAAGGACGCGGGAAAAGAGATGGAGGATTGCCCGGTGGCGCCCGCGCGGCTGGCCGAGCTGCTGGCGAAGATGGAGAGCGGCGAAATCACGGCGGCGAGCGGAAAAAAAGTGTTCGCGACGATGTTTGAGACCGGCAAGGGCGCGGCGGAGATCGTGGCGGCGGAAGGAATGGCGCAGATATCGGATTCGGGCGCGATCGAGGCGGTGGCGCGCGCGGTGGTGGCGAAGAGCCCGGACAATGCGGCGAAATTTCGCGCGGGGAACGAGGGCGTGTTCAAATTTTTCGTGGGGCAAGTGATGCGCGAGACGAAGGGGCAGGCGAATCCGCAGATGGTAAACGAAGCGCTGAGGCGCGTGCTGGCGGAAGCGTAGGAGCGGCGGCACGCTGGTGCGAGAAAGATTGGAAAGCGTGGCGGAAGTAACGGCCCAAGGAGAGACATCGTGCTGAAAGAGGGCGATCAGGCACCGGATTTCAAAGTGGCGGCGGATGACGGGCGGAGCGTTTCGCTCGGCGACTATCGCGGCAAGAATTTAATTTTGTATTTTTATCCCAAGGCGAACACGCCGGGCTGCGCGCATGAAGCCAACGGATTCCGCAACATGCTGGCGGATTTTGAAGGGGCCAACGCGGCGATTGCGGGAGTGAGCGGCGACACCGTGGAAGCGCAAGCGAGCTTCAGCAAAAAGCTGGAATTGAATTTTCCGCTGCTGGCGGACACCGAGTTCGCGCTGATCGAGGCGTACGGCACGCGGCGGATGAAAAGTTTTCTGGGAAAATCATTCCTGGGAATCGTGCGGACGACTTTCTGGATCGGGCCGGACGGAACAATTCGCAAGATCTGGAATAGCGTGACGCCCAAAGGGCACGCGGCCGAAGTGCTGGCTGCTTTGCGCGGCGAATAAGCGGCGCGACGCTTTCGGGCGATCGCGCTCTTCAGTTCAGGCACTCGCGCGGACACGGAAGATCGCCGAGGCACACGTTTGCACGCAACCGGAAAATCCTACGCTTTAACCCGCCCGCGAAATCTAATCATCAGCAGAATCAGCGCCACTCCGAAACACATGCCGGAAGCAATGAGCTGAAGGACGTCCACCGTGCGATACATCTCGAAACGCGGCCGTTGGGTGAGATTGAACAATCCGATCAGTCCAATGCACAGCACGATGAACGGCGCTGCCGTGTTGGGTTTGGTTTCCATTTCAGCTCCTGGAGGGTGTGACTTCTCGGGGGCCCGTTGATCGAGGGGAGGGTACGGCAGGCCCAAAGGGATGTCAATCGCCGGAGCTGGTGTCGCTGCAAAGTGAGAATGTCCGGTTTGTGCAAAGTAGAAATGTCCGCTTTTCTAGGGGCCGGGAGGCCCCATGGAAGAGGAGCGGATCGAATTGAGCGCGAAAGAGCGGGAGCGGTTGAAGGTGTTGC
>JBAVQT010000606.1:0-2424 GCA_049694295.1 Candidatus Acidiferrales bacterium | reverse complement strand
CTTGCTCGCCGAAAATGACGAGGGCTACCGCAATCTCATCCAGCTCGTTTCCACTGGCTTTCTTGACGGCTTCTACTACAAGCCTCGCGTGGATCACGATCTTCTCGCGCAGCACAGTCGCGGCTTAATCGCGCTTTCCGCTTGCCTGCGCGGCGAAGTGGCCTCCGCCCTTCTCGATGAAAAATACGATCAGGCTCGCGCCAACGCCTATCGTCTTCGGGATATTTTCGGCAAACAGAATTTCTTTCTCGAAGTCCAGGATCAGGGCCTGGAAGTCGAGACTCGCATCAATCGCGATCTCGTGGCGCTCTCCCGCGAAACCGGAATCCCGCTCGTCGCCACCAACGACACGCATTACCTCACCCGCTCCGACGCCCATGCCCAGGAAGTCCTCATGTGCATTCAGACCGGCAAGACCATGTCTGACACCCAGCGCATGAAATTCGCCACCGACCAGTTTTATTTCAAGACCGCCGAAGAAATGGCCCAGGTCTTCGGCGAACTGCCCGACGCTCTCTCGCGCACTCTGACCATTGCCGACCGCTGCAACGTCAAAATCCAGCGCGTTGCCAATCCGTTCCCAGAGTTCAAAGTCCCCGAAGGCCACACCACGGAATCATATTTCGAGAAAGTCGTTCGCGAGGGTTTCGTCGGCCGCGCCGCTCAACTCGAACGAGCCTCGAACGAAAATCGTCTCCGCCATCCGATGTCCGTGTACGAGACGCGCCTCACCAACGAAATCGAAATGATTAAGAAGATGCGCTTCGCCGGCTACTTCCTGATCGTGTGGGACTTCATCCATTACGCCCGCGCGCAAGGCGTGCCCGTGGGCCCGGGCCGTGGCTCCGCCGCCGGCAGTCTGGTCAGCTACGCGCTCGCCATCACCGATATCGATCCGCTGCAGTACGATCTTCTCTTCGAGCGCTTTCTCAATCCTGAGCGCATTTCCATGCCGGATATCGACATCGACTTTTGCATGCGCCGCCGCGGCGAAGTAATCGACTACGTTCGCGCCACCTATGGCGAAAAATCCGTCGCGCAAATCATCACCTTCGGCACCATGGCCGCCAAGGCCGTGCTCAAAGACGCCGGCCGCGCCCTCGACATGCCCTATGGCGAAGTGGACAAAATCGCCAAGATGATTCCGACCACTCTCAATATCGAGCTCGAAGACGCTCTCAAGCAGACCCCTCAGCTGGAAGCGCTTCGCAAGACCGACGAGCGCGTCAACGAACTCGTCGCCGTCGCCCTGCGTCTCGAGGGCCTCGCGCGCCACGCCTCTACCCACGCCGCTGGCGTGGTGATCTCGCCGCAGCCTCTCACCGAGATCGTCCCGCTCTACAAATCAAGCAAAGACGAAATCACCACCCAGTACGACATGAACGCTCTCGAACGCATCGGCCTGCTCAAGATGGATTTCCTCGGCCTCACCACTCTCACCGTTCTCGACGACGCTGTTCGAATGATCCAGCAAAATCGCGGCGCAGCGATCGATCTTTCCGCGCTCCCGCTCGATGACGCCCCCACCTACCAGCTTTTCGCTCGCGGCGATACCACCGGCATTTTCCAGTTTGAATCTCACGGCATGCGCGACATCCTCAAGCGCTATCAGCCCACCCGTCTCGAAGATCTCACCGCGCTCAACGCCCTTTACCGTCCCGGCCCCATTCAGGGCGGAATGATCGATGATTTCATCGCCCGCAAGCACGGCAAGAAAAAAGTCGCCTACGATCTTCCGGAGTTGGAGGAGATTCTCGCCGAGACCTGGGGCGTCATCCTCTACCAGGAACAGGTCATGCAGATCGCCAACCGTCTCGCCGGTTTTTCGCTCGGCGACGCGGACATTCTCCGCCGCGCCATGGGCAAAAAAAAGGCCGACGAAATGGCCGCGCAGCGCGAAAAATTCCTCGCGGGTTGCGCCGCCAGAAAAGTTCCCGCGAAAAAGGCGGAAAAGATATTCGATCTCATGGCCGAATTCGCCGGCTATGGCTTCAATAAGTCTCACTCCTGCGCTTACGCCTATCTCGCTTTCCAGACCGCCTATCTGAAGACTCACTATCCGGTCGAATTTATGGCCGCCATGCTCACCTCGGAAACCGGCAACACCGACAAAGTCGTCAAATACATCAACGAAGCCCGCTCCATGGGCATCACCGTTCTTCCGCCAGACGTGAATTCCAGCGCCCTCTACTTCACGCCGGTCGGCGACAATATCCGTTTCGGTTTGACCGCCATCAAAAACGTCGGAGAAAACACCGTTCGCGGCATCCTCGCCGCCCGCGAGGCCCTCGGCGCCTTCACCGAATTCTTCCCCTTCGTCGAATCGATTGACTCGCGCCTTCTCAATAAGCGCGTCCTCGAAAGCCTGGTCCGTGCAGGCGCTCTTGACGGTTTGGGCGCTCATCGCGCCCAGATGGTCGCGGT
>JBAVQT010000605.1:0-2444 GCA_049694295.1 Candidatus Acidiferrales bacterium | reverse complement strand
GCAGACGATTGCGCGCGGAGAAATTCGCGCCAGCGATTTCATCACCGGCGAAGAACCTCTCGTGAATCTGCCGCAGGTCTTCGAGCACATGAAGCATCGCAACGGCGAGATGAAAACGGCGATCATTCCTTAGGCTTTCGCCGGATCTGAAACGGCTATCGCGCGCCGGAGCAGTCCGCGGCGCGGCAAATTCTACATCTCAGGAATCGGGGACTGTTACGCGGCGACGCCTTCGCCGAACCTCCATGCTGGCCACACCGGAACTCGAAATCGCGCGGGGCTTGCCCGCCGAGGGCTGCTCGCTGGAGCAAGCTGAGAAATACACGCGCTGGCTCGCGACGCACCACTACGAAAATTTCAACGTAGTCTCGTGGCTGCTACCGCGGCGGCTGCACCAGCATTTCTACAACGTCTATGCGTATTGCCGCTGGTCGGATGATTTGGGCGATGAAGTTCCAGACCGCGCTCGCGCGCTTGAGTTGCTGGGATCTTGGGAGGCTGAACTTCGGCTGATCGGCACGGGCGGACGCGGACCTGCACACCCGGTGTTCATCGCGCTCGCCGAGACTATCCGCGCGAAAGCAATTCCGATCGAGCCGTTCGCGAACCTGCTGCGAGCATTTCGCCAGGATCAGACCGTCGGGCGGTACGCGACGTGGGCGGATGTGTTCGATTATTGCGAGTATTCAGCAAATCCGGTGGGACGAATCGTGCTGTACCTGTGCGGGTATGGCGACGAGGCACGGCAGAGAATGTCGGACCGCACCTGCACTGCGTTGCAGCTCGCGAATTTCTGGCAGGACGTGTCGCGCGACCTCGAAAAGGGGCGCATCTATATTCCGCTCGAAGAACTTGCGCGGCATGGCCTGACGGAAAGCGATATCGTGACGCGGCGATTCGACGGACGCTTCGCGGCGCTGATGAAATCACTGATCGCACGAACGCGTGAGCTGTTTGCCGAGGGCATGCCGTTGGGTCGAACGGTGGAGAAATTTTTGCGCGTGGACCTGGAAATGTTCAGCCGGGGCGGGCTGGGGATTCTGGACACGATTGAAGACGCGGGGTACAACACGCTGGAGCGCCGGCCGTCTCTTTCGAAATGGACGCAGATGCGCTTACTGGGACGAACGCTGGCGATGACGGCCTTTTCGCGCGGCGGGCCGCGAGCGCCGGCGATTGCCGGAACGGCTGCGGCAACGGTACAGTTCCCGCCGAGAGCGTCGGTGGCCGCATCGCGACGTGCTCTCATGGCTTTGCCATCGAGCGACGTGCGTGCTTCCTACGAGGAGTGCAATCGCATCGCGCGAGCGGCGAAGAGCAGTTTTTATCTCGCGTTTTTTGGATTGCCGCGGCCCAAGCGCAACGCGCTCTGCGCTCTCTATGCTTTCATGCGGCTGGTGGACGATGCCTCGGACGAACCCGGCGACCTGGAATCCAAGCGGCAGGGCCTGGCGCGCTGGCGCGGGCTGCTGGATGAAGGGATTGCGGGGCGCACGGGCGCGCATGCGATCCTTCCCGCGCTGGCCGACACTGTCGCGCGCTACGAAATTCCCACGCGTTATTTCCATGATTTGATTTTGGGCGCGGAGATGGACCTGACGATTCCGTCGTATGCGACGTTTGACGGTCTCTCGGAGTATTGCTATCGCGTCGCCGGAACCGTCGGTCTCACGTGCCTATATGTCTTCGGCTTCCGCGATCCGCGCGCTCCGGATCTGGCCGAGCGATTGGGCTTGGCATTTCAACTGACGAATATCTTGCGCGATATTGCGCCGGATCATGCCATGGGCCGCGTCTACCTGCCCCTGGAAGACCTCGGCCGATTCGGCGTCGGCGACGCGGATTTGCGCGGGCCGCTGACGCCGCCGACTTGCGACCTGCTGGAGTTTGAAGCCGAGCGAGCGTGGCGCTGCTACGAAGAAGGCGCGCCGCTGATCGGCATGGTCGATTCGGACAGCCGGGCGACGCTTTGGGCTCTGACGCGGACGTACAGCTCGCTGCTGGCGAAGATTGAAGAGCGCAATTTCGATGTTTTTTCCTCTCGCGTGTCGCTATCGAGCGCGGAGAAGGTGCAGTACCTGCTGGTGGCAGGAATGAGCGGATGGTGGAAGAAGGATGCCCTCGCAAAGCGTGCTGGTGATCGGCGGCGGACTGGCGGGACTATCGTCCGCCGTCGCGCTGGCTGAAGCGGGTTGCCGCGTCCGCCTGGTGGAAAAGCGCCCGCATCTTGGGGGACGCGCGACTTCCTACACGCTGCCGGACGGCAGCGAAGTGGACAATTGCCAGCATGTAACGCTGGGCTGTTGCACCAATCTGGCGGATTTTTACCGCCGGGTTGGGGCCGGCGAAAAAATCCGCTTTTATCGACGACTTTATTTCGTGGACAAACAGGGCAAGCGCTCGACGATCGAAGCTTCGGCGCTGCCGCCGCCGCTGCATATGGC
>JBAVQT010000604.1:0-4094 GCA_049694295.1 Candidatus Acidiferrales bacterium | reverse complement strand
AGTTCAAGTCTACCCAGGCCCACCATTCCTCTTAGATTTTCCCTTGATTCAATTCTCATCAAAATGAAGCGCTGCGACGACTCCGCAATCCCTATTTCTTGCTCGCTTTGCCCCTAAAAGGACGTAGAGAGGCGGAGGGCGAAGCTGCGCGAGACCCCGATGGCATTGCCCGAAAACAGTCCGCCAAAATCGATCACCTGCAAAACGTTGGTGAGATTTTCGCCATCGGCCTGGAAACGCACTTTGAAATGATCACCAGAATAGACGTCGGCGCCCGCCGAAGCATTGACGATCAGTGATGGCAGAATGCGGCCGCGATTGAAATTGATACGATCGACCACCTGCTGGCCATACTGCGCCAGCGCTTGAGCGTAGGTACCATCGAAGTCGAAAGGCAGTCCGCTGCCGTAGTCGAGACCTCCAGCAAACCATAGGCGAGGCGTTAGTTGATAGCGCAAACGGCTTCGCACGGTGTTGCGTTGATCCTGCGAATCAGGAAAATGGCCGGTCAGCTGCGTCTCGGCATTGGTGGCGTCTTCGCCGATAAAAAGACCTCCGGTTACGGGAAACCAGGCTTGCCCTACGATGTAGGAATAGGCCCCGTAGCCGCTGAAATGATGCCAGTCGAGCAGTTCGATCTTCCCTTCGGCACCATAGATGATGGCCTTTTGAAAGGCTATGGGAAAGCTGATGGAAGTGTTGTCTATCTGATCGTCGTCGGCGTAATTGTTGACGAGACGGCGAAAATAGTTCGCGTCCAACCGGACCTTGCCGAAAAAGCCTTTGGTTAAGCCCGCTTCGTAGTAGTTCCCTTCCGAAGGCTGCACGGGCAGACGCAGCACGGTGGGATCGAGCGACTGGACGGTGGGGGAACTCGCCAGCAAGATGTTTTCAAATGATGGAGTCTGAAAGATCCGGTCGTAGGAGAAATGCGCGACGACGCCGGCCGCAGGAAAATAGCGCGACATCGCAAACCGCGGTTCGACAGCTTGGCGGTTCAGGAGCAGCTGATAGTGATCCCAACGCAGGCCGGCACTGACGCTCCAATTGCCGATATGCACCCGGTCTTCGACGAAAATGGCCTGTTCCAGATCAGGACGGACTCCCAGGCTCGGCTGCGAAGGGCTGGGCGGAGGAAATGAAAATGTGAGAGGCGTATCGGGATCAAACTGCGTTGGATCGGTGATGATGTAATTGAAATTCTCGTGCAGGAAGATGTTGTCGGACTCGAGGCCGGCCTTGAATTCATGGCGACCGCGATTCACCGTGATACTGCCCTTAAAATACGCCTCGCGAAAATAATTGTGCTGGAACACGATGATGGGTGCGGAGAGATCGTTGGAATAAAAGTCGTTCGCATTGTCGCGACCCATGGCATGGAAATTTGCGACCACATTCGAAGTGAAAATGTGCTGGTAGGAAGCGATCCCCATCGTCTCGATGTTATTTGCGTTTTGACGCTGGCACGGCGCTGGCAGGATCGGCCCCGGCGCGTAGCATCCGGTCTGCTGCACGTATTCGTTGGGTATCTGGTAACGCGCAAGTTCGTGGCGAACACTGAGACTCAGGCGGTCTTTGGGCGTAATTTCGCGGGAATAGCGAACGGACAAATCTCCGGTGGTGCCGGTATTGGTAAAATTCGCCGGCACCACGGGATTTAGATAGTGGCTCGTCATGGCGCCGCTGGCGCTCGCACCTAGAGTGTTCTGCCCCCAGACGTATTGCCCCTGTGCGAACGAACTGGCGCTATCGAAACTGCCGCCGGAGAGAACGACCTGGCCGTGAAAGCCCGGCTGGCTGTCCTGGATCGTATTGACCTCGACCACCCCGCCCATTTTGCGGCCGTATTCGGCGGGAATGCCCGCGGTGTAAATGGTCATGTCTTGCACGTCGTCCGCTTCGATCTCGTTGCCGAAACTCGGCGACCGATTGTCGGTAAGCGGGACGCCATCTACCACGAATTGGGTTTGATATTCCGAACCGCGCGGATGCAGGACGGCGTTGCCTTCGTAGAGCCAGCCCGGCTGCGAATTAACGAGGTCCTGCAGCGAGCGGCCGGGCAATGAATTCACGCGCTGCTGAATCATGGTGGAACCGATTTGATTTACCGAGCCAGCCTGTTCTGGATCGATGAGCGTGTCCGCCGCGGACACAGCGACGGACTGATTGACGGCTGCGACGGTGAGCCGAATGGGAAATTCCATGGGCAGGGCCGAACGAACCTCCGCGGATTGCGAAAGGACGGCGAAGCTTGGCTGCCGAACGGTGATGACATAAACGCCAAAAGGAAGGCGTTCGATATCGGCGCGGCCAGCATCGTCGGTCGACAGGCTATTGTGGTATTCGCTCGCGTCGCTGACTATTTCGACGGTGGCTCTGACGCCGAGGCCGGACGGATCGGTGACGCGCACGCGAATCTCTCCGTAGTTGCTCTGGCCGAAGGCCGGAAGCGCGAACAGAACGAAAACTAACAAGAATTGCTTCATGAGCGATTGGCCTTTAAGCGTGTAGCGGTAGCTCTCCGGGCGGCGGTCGCTTCGTGACCAGCGCGCCGACGCACACTTCAACGAGCTCCTTGGCTGCTAACCCTTACCTGAATATTCCGATCGTGGATTTTCTGTTCAGCATCTTTTCGCTATTAGTTACGCATCGTCCGACATCTGTGGCGTTAAAGAGTGTTTCGGCAAGACTCCAGAAAGAGTGAACACGGAATGGTCTGAAGGAATGTATAAATAAGGGCTGATGTCGAGCCTGCGGAACAATCCGGTCGCCTCTCTCGATTTTCCGGCTCCAGCCGAGGTGCGGCTGGGGACTGGAGCAGTCGAGTTGGAAAACGAAATTGTCGGACTATTCGACGAGTTCCGGGACCGGCTGTTGCGATACATACTGTCGCTCGGCCTGCCGGTGCTTGACGCCGAAGAGGTGATTCAGGAAGTTTTCCTGGCGTTGTTCCGCCATTTGCGGTTGGGCAAACCGCGCAGTAATCTGCGCGGATGGATTTTTCGGGTGGCGCATAACCTGGCGCTGAAGCGGCGCCTGGCTGATCGCAAGTGGCAGAAGCGCGTCGAGTTTGACGAAACGTTGTTGGAAAATCAGCTGGATCGGTCTCCGAACCCGGAGCAGCAGATCGCGGGCGCCCAGACGCAGGAAAGATTGCTCGCCATTGTGCGCGCGCTGCCGCAGCAAGACCAGCGCTGCCTTTCCTTGCGGGCGGAGGGGCTTCGCTATCGAGAGATTGCGAAAGTGCTGGGGATGTCGCTGGGAGCGGTTTCGATCTCGCTGACGCGGTCCTTTGCGCGGCTGAGATGCGCTGACGAAGGCTAAGATGATGCGAGAAGAAAATCTACATTTATCCGAAGAAGAGCTGCTGCTCGCCGCGGAGTGCGAACTGCCCAGCGCAGTCGAGGCGCGGGTACGCGAGCATCTGGTCGAGTGCAGCTCGTGCCGCGAGCGAGCGAGCAAAATCGAAACAAGCATCGCCGATTTCGTGGTGGCGCGCCGGCAGAGCTTTAGCTCGCGGCTACCGCCGCCATCGGAAGCGCGCGCGCTGCTGCGAGCGCACTTGAACGAGATCGCGCGAAAATCCAGCCCTAGCTTCGCCTCGCGCTGGCTTACGTCAGCAGTTTCGCGGTACGGACCCGCGTACGCTGCGGCCGCTTTGTTTCTCGCGACCATCGTGATTTGGCAGATGTCTCATGCTCGCCGCGCTCTTATGCCCGCTACGAAATCTGAAATCGTAGCGAGCCTGGCGATGCCAAATCGCGCGCTCACGCCTGGCGCCATACGCGCGGTAACTCGGAAGGATGTTTGCAAGGCGCAAGGTGCCGAAGGTTCTCAGCAGATACCGGAATTCCTGCAACGTGAGGTATTCGAAGAGTATGGAATGCCCAATGCACGGCCGGAAGATTACGAACTGGATTACCTGATCACACCGGAATTGGGCGGATCAGCCGACGTGCGGAACCTATGGCCAGAGCCACATTCCAGAACCGAGTGGAACTCCTATACCAAGGATGCGCTGGAAAATCGTCTTCATGAACTGGTCTGCGGAGGGCAACTCGATCTCGGCACCGCCCAACGCGACATCTCCAAGG
>JBAVQT010000603.1:0-5452 GCA_049694295.1 Candidatus Acidiferrales bacterium | reverse complement strand
TCAAAAGACGACCTGGCCGCGAAGCACGATGCCGCGCGGCCAGCCGCCGGAGGCGCCATCGGCAATGGTCACGGTCCAATGATCGTCCGGGGCGACGCGGAAGAATTGCGCGCCGCCGTTTCCAACGTGCTCGACAACGCCATCAAATATTCCGGCTGCACGGTGGATGTGACGGTGCGCGTGGAACAGCCGGACGAAAAACACGTGGCACTGCGGGTGAGCGACCGCGGGCTAGGAATTCCGCCGGAAGATCTGAAACGAGTATTCAAAAGATTTTACAGAGTGCCGCGGCGCGGAACCAAGGTAAAGGGCACCGGATTGGGCCTCTACATCGTGCGGGCCGTGGCCCGGGTCCACGGCGGCCGGGTGTACGCGGAAAGCGAAGGAGAAGGACACGGGACCACCGTGACCATCGAACTGCCCAGGAGCAACGGGCGATGAATGCCAGAATATGAGCGCCGGGACATGAGTGCCAAAAAATGAGCCGCGTGATGATCGTCGAGGACGAGGCGCATCTGGCCGAAGGGTTGAAATTTAATCTCAAGGCCGAAGGGCACACCGTGGCTGTGGTGGGCGATGGCGACGAAGCCGTCGAACGCCTGGTCGGCGCGAAGGAACAATTCGATGCGGTGATATTGGACGTCATGCTCCCGGGACGAGACGGATTCGCCGTGGTAAGCGAGCTGCGCAAGGCAAAAAATTACGTCCCCGTGCTGATGCTCACCGCACGCGGCCGGGCCGAAGACGTGCTGCAGGGATTCGCGGCGGGCGCGGATGACTATCTGCCGAAACCCTTTGAGTTGCCAATTTTTCTGGCGCGGTTGCAGGGCCTCCTGCGGCGCAGCGAGTGGCTGGGCGAAGCCGACAAGAAGCCCGGAAGGAAGCCTCCGACCGGCAGCCGCGAGAACCCGCCCGAACCGGAGCCGCCGGACCCACGCAAAGACAAATTCACCTTTGGTGGAAAGACCATCGACTTTCGAAACCTGGAACTGCAAACCGCTAGCGGCGTAATCCAGCTGACTCTCATGGAAGCGAAGCTGCTGAAACATCTCGTCGAGAACGCCGGCCAGACCGTCTCGCGAAAATCTATTTTGGAGGACGTGTGGGGCGTGGCCGAGGATACCGACACGCGAGCGATCGACAATTTTATCGTGCGATTGAGAAAATATATCGAGAAGGACCCGGCGAAGCCGAAGCACGTGCTGACCGTGCGCGGCGTGGGTTATCGATTCGAGGCCGCGGCGGACGGCCCCGCCGATCAAGCGTAGGCCAGCACGATGGCCCCCACCGTGATCAGCAGACCGCCCGCAATTTTCATGGGCGAAAGCCGCTCGCTCAGAAACATAGCGGCAAAGAGAATCACAAAGACCACGCTGAGTTTGTCCACCGGCGCCACTTTGGAGGCCGGCCCCAGCTGCAAAGCGCGAAAGTAAGCCAGCCAGGAAAGTCCGGTGGCGAATCCCGACAGAATCAGGAATATCCATCCGCGGCGCGAAATCACCGCCAGTTCCCCATGCGTGTCCGTAAGCAGCACGATCAGCCACGCGAACAAAAACACCACCGTGGTTCGGATCGCGGTGGCCGCGTTCGAGTCAATCCCCGCGACGCCCACTTTCGCGAGAATGGCCGTGGCACCGGCGAAAATCGCCGAAAGAAACGCCCAGAAAATCCAGTTGGTAAGCATGACGCAGATAATACGGGAGAGGAATCCTCGAGGCTAGCGGAATGAAGATCGCGGAACGCCTGCGGCCGCGGCCGGCGCGAAGTCAGACGTTGAATTTTTGCGCCAGCGGAAAACGGCGGCCCACGCTGAAGGCTTTCGATGTGAGCTTGAGACCCGGAGCGGCTTGCTTGCGTTTGTATTCATTGCGATCCACTCGATGCACCACCGTGCGCACCAGGTCGAGCGGAATATCATAATGATGCGCGATTTCCGCGGGGCTCTGGAGATCTTCCACATATCCTTTGAGGATGCGGTCAAGAATATCGTAGGGCGGCAGCGTGTCCTGGTCGGTCTGATTGGGGCGCAGCTCCGCGGAGGGCGGCTTGGAAAATATTTCCTGAGGAATCCGCGGCCGAATGCGATCCGCGAATCGGGCGAGTTCGTAGACCATCGTTTTTGGAACATCGGAGATCACCGCCAGGCCGCCGGCCATGTCGCCGTACAGAGTGCAATAGCCGACGGCGAGTTCCGACTTGTTTCCGGTGGACAATACCATCGAACCGAACTTGTTGGAGAGGGCCATCAACAGATTGCCGCGGATGCGGGCCTGAAGATTTTCCTCCGTGGCGTCCTCAGCCAAACCGGCGAATGATTTTGCCAGAGTCTCTTCGAAGCTTTTGAACGTGGCGGCAATCGGTAGCACGAGAAATTCAATGTTGAGATTGCGGGCCAGGTTGCGGGCGTCGCAAAGACTTCCTTCGGAGGAATATGGCCCGGGCATGGCCACGCCGACCACGTTTTCGGGCCCCAGAGCGTCGGCGGCAATCGTGGCCACCAGCGCCGAATCGATCCCGCCGCTCAAACCGATCACCACTTTGCGAAATCCGCATTTTCGAACGTAATCGCGCGTGCCCAGCGTCAGCGCCTGGTAGGCCGCGGAAATTTCATCGTGCGGCTGCGGCCGGATGTCGCCTTCGCCGGTCTCCGTATCGAAGAGCGCCAAATCTTCCTCGAAGGCCTTGGCGATCGCGGCGATGCGGCCGTCGGGCATGAAGGCCACGCTCGAGCCGTCGAAGATCAGCGAGTCGTTGCCGCCCACCTGATTGACGTAAACCACCGGAACTTTTTGTTCGCGCGCGATCGCGCGCAGCATGTCCAGCCGCAGCCCGCGTTTATCAATCGTGTAAGGCGACGCCGAAATGTTGAGAATCACCGTGCTTCCCTGCCCCACCAGTTCGGCCACCGGATCACGATCATAGAGGCGCTGCAGCCAGAAATTCTTGTCGTTCCAGCAATCTTCACACACCGTGATGCCCAGCTTTTCGCTCCCCAGCGCGATGGTCTGCGTCGAAGTGCCGGGCTGGAAATAGCGGGATTCGTCGAATACGTCGTAGGTGGGGAGCAGAATCTTGCGCTGCTCGAATACGATTTTGCCGTTGGCGATCAGCGCCGCGCAGTTGGCCACTGGCTTGCCCGTCGAGTCCTGCGCTTCGCCCACGTACCCGACCACGGATGGGATGGGAATCGTTTTCGCCAGGCGCGCCAGCTCCTTGGTGTTGAGCTCGGTAAAGTCAGGCCGCTCGGTCAAGTCCTGTGGCGGATAGCCGCAAAGGCAAAGCTCGGAGAATACGGCGAGGTCGGCGCCCAGCGAGTGCGCGTGGCGCGCAACTTCCAGAATGCGCGCCGAATTGCCCTCAAAATCTCCAACGGTGGGGTTGAACTGGGCCAGAGCAATCTTCATGGGCTGCAAACAGCATACGAGGCCGAGTGCACCCGTGCAAGTGGCTGTGAGGAAGAGTGATGCCTTCTATTACTAACGCCGCTACCGGCCGGCCGCGCACATCGTAATCTCTAAGCATGGAAACGCGGCATGCCCGCCGGATAGATGCGCGCAATCCGGCGGGTGCCGCGGCCCCCTCGCGCTTCGATTCTTCCGGCCCGCGGCGCCCCGGCATTTCGTCTCCAGCAACGATTTTTACAGGCTTCGAGGCGGCGCCGGGATCGTCGCGCCCCACTGCGTCAGGGCGCTCATGGTGTGGCAGTTCAAGCAACCGGTGCCGGAAAACTGAGTCTGGCAATGCGGACAGACTCCCTGCGATTCGAAAGTATCAAATGGCTCCCGGCACTTGCCGCAGAGCCAGTGCGCTCCCGCGGGCGGCGACAACCTGCACGCCGGGCAAGCGTATCCAGCGCGGCGCGGCGATTTTTCCAGCCGCCACATCGCCAGTCCTTGACGCAATCCATTCCAGCAATTCATCAGAATATACAACGCGATGATGCCAATCCACATGGACTGGCTCCGCAAAGCCAGGAATCCCAGTCCCGCCACGCCGATGAATCCCACCACCGCCGCTGCCATCAGGCTGCGCGCCCGTCCCAACCCAAACCACAATAGCGACTGCAGAATCTGCCCGCCATCCAGAGGATAGATGGGCAGCATGTTGAAAATCAGCAGCACCAGATCGATCCACAGGATCGCGAACAGAAAGAGGTTCAGATTCGGCTCGCTCTGCGGCCATCCGAACGTCTTACTCATTCTCCACAGCGCGTATAACACGGGAGCGAGCGCAACGTTGACCAGCGGCCCAGCCGCTATGCTCCACAGAAAAGCTCCCGGGCGCGGCGGCGGGTCCACATACGCCACGCCGCCCAGCGGCCAGAGCACGATTTGATTGGCGGTGCCTCCAACCTGCCGGCAAGCCAGCGCATGGCCAAACTCGTGAATCGTGACGATGACAAAGAGCGCGAGGTACTCGAGGATGTTCCAGTAAATCGAGGAATACTTCAGCGGCCGGTAGACGATCTCCAGCACCGCAACGAAAAACCACGACCAATGCAGATATACGTCGATTCCCTGGAAGCGGAAAAGATGAATCGCGCCTTTGCGAATGCTGGTCATCTACCAGGCTCCTCTTCCGCTGACTGCTTTCAAACGCGACGCCGGACTCGCGCACCAGAGAGACTCCTCTTACGATACACCACATCCCGCGCGCCACGGGGCTAGCCGGCGAACGGACTCTCGTTTCACCGCCGCCGCGTTTGCTATAGTGCCTTCATGCGATTCGTCCTGGCATTCTTGCTATTCGCGTCTCCGGCCTTCGGGCAGACTACCCTGCAGCAGCAGATTCGCGCGATCGCCGCCGGCGCCCACGGCAAAGTCTCGGTGGCTTGCTCGCTGCCGAGCTCGCGCCTGAAGTGCGATCTCGATCCGCACGCGCACCGGCCCATGCAGTCGGTTTTCAAATTCCCGCTGGCCGTCGCCACACTGCATCTGGTCGAGCAGGGCAAGTTTACGCTCGATCAACCCGTCCGATTCCTCCCGGGCGATCGCATCCTCCCTGAAACTTACAGCCCGCTGCAGGATAAATATCCCGACGCCGAGGTGGACGTCCCGCTCCGCGAACTTCTGCAGATGGCTGTCTCGCTCAGCGACAACGTGGCCGCGGACATTGTGCTGCGCACCATCGGCGGTCCCGAAGTTGTGGACAAATACATCAAATCCATCGGTGTGAAGGGTTTTCACCTGGAGGACGACGAGCAAGCGCTACGGCGTGACGTTCGCGCCCAATATCACAACTGGTTTGAAGCCGCCGCCGCGATCGAATTATTGCGCCGCATCAGCGATAATTCGCCGCTCAGCCTCGATCACACACGCCTTTTGCTGCAATGGATGGAGGATTCTCCCTCCGGTCCGCACCGCATCAAAGGCGCACTGCCCGCGGGAACGCCTGTGATGCACAAGACGGGCAGTTCCGGCACCGACCACGGCCTGACCTACGCCACCAACGA
>JBAVQT010000602.1:0-6825 GCA_049694295.1 Candidatus Acidiferrales bacterium | reverse complement strand
GCTCTCCCTTTGAATCGCGCGCCGCAACCATCCCACTCATCGAGCGCCCGTCTCCTGCGGTTTCGGCAATTGATCCAGCCAGCCACTTCGGAAGCCTGCTCGCTGCAGACCCTTGACGATGTAGGGGCACCGCCGCATCAGCCGCCAGAGGAGTCCGGTCCGATAATTTTCGATCATCATCACCACCGGCCCTTGATTCAATCCAAAGTGCCACGGAGTCACCCATCCGTTCGCGCAGCCGGTGGATTCCGGAAACGTAGGATTGTAAGTCGCCTTGAATCCATAGGGATTCATCTCCCGCAAACGTAAATCAGTGAAGTGCCGCATGGTGGGCAGCACGATCTCCGGCGCAAACGGCAATGACGCCACCACGGCCCAGGGCGCCACGGTGCCGTCATCCGGGCCATAGGGCACGCCTCGCGCCACGTAATCGAAAAATTTCCGCTTGATTCCCCCGATGCGCAGCGTCACCGGACCGGGCCCATCACTCGCCGTGATTCCCCAGCAGTGTTCGTCGTAGTCGACGAATTGATGGGGATTGTGAACGGCATATCGTTGCTGCACCAGCGTGGCGCGTCTGGAGTTTTCGAAATAATCGATGCCTTTCCTCCGCATGAAATCATCCTGAATTCCCGCGAAGTCGATCCACAAGTGCGAAAATTGATGGATAAAGAGCGGCCCTGCGTATAGAAATTCCGTGTCGTATATTTTCTTCCACTCATACGTCGAGACCCACGCCGCATAGCTTTTCGCGGGCAGAGGATGAGTTGGTGAACCGAGCCCCAGCACGTACAGCAGCAACGCCTCGCTATATCCTTGCCACCGGCATTTGATGAATCCGTTTTCCGGCCTCCAGCCATGTCCGACCGTCCCATCCCGGTTCTGGATCCATCCCCAATCCGCACGCCGGTAAATTGCCTCGGCCAGCTCGCGAATTTCCCTTTCGCCCCGCGTATCCCGATCGAAATATGTCGCCGCGGTCAGCGCTCCGGCGAAGAGCAATGCGGAATCAATGGTGGAAAGCTCGCATTTCCACGCGCGCTTCCCGGTTTTCATGTCCAGAAAGTGATAATAAAATCCGCGATATCCCGTGGCGTCCGGCTCTTTGCTCTGCCGGCTCGTCGCGAAAAATCGCAGCGTCGCCAGCGTCCGCTTTACCGCATCGCTGCGGCCCAGGAAAGCTCGCTCCACTCCGATCGGATAGGAAGCCAGCGCCAGGCCGGTGGCGCTGATGCTCGAGGGCCACCCGGGTTTCGTCTTATCGATTACCAGCCCGTTCCGGTGGTTCGATTCGTGCAGAAAATAATCGAAGGTCTCTTTTTGCAGCCGCCGCAGCATGGCGTCGTCTGCCGGATTCTTCGCGTGAACTGGGCGCAGCCCGGGCCTTTTTGTCATCGATCAATCGAATTCAAGTGTGATGGCCGCCACGGCATGCGGCGGCAGGTCGATGGCCAAGTCTATATTGGGCTGCGCGTATGTCCAAGGCTGAGATTGCTTCATCAGGCACGAAGCCTCTTTCAGTTGCTCCACCTCCAGCGCGCTCAAGTAACGCGGTTCGCCCATGGCTGTCCACAATTTCCGCGGATTGGCATGCTCGCCGTCGATTCGCTCGAGGAACGCCGCCCGCGGCCGCGGCGCTCCCAGGATTCGCACCTTTACCAGTTCGGTCTGGATCGCATGGCGCGGCATGGCGTGGTTCGTCAGCAGAATCGTCGCCGCCTTTTTATCTCGCACCATCCACGCATCCACCGTCGCATGCTCTCCCTCCACGGCCAGCAGCTCATTTCCCAGACGATGCAACAATTCAAACGCGCGATAGACCGGCTTGGCGATCCCATGAATATTCAGCAGCCCAAATCCGCCTTGAAACGGCACTGACGGAAAATAGTTCTCCGCAAAAATGTCGCTGAACGTCCAGTAGCTGTACCCCTGCACCAGCCCCGTCGCTTCCATCACGATCTTCGCGGCGCAGGCCGCGGTAAAGGATTCGTCGTGCAGCGAGTCCCGCGGATTCGACGAGATATTCCATTCCGTGTAATAGACCGGCGAAACGCCCGCCTGCTGGCGAACCTTCCGCGCGTCTTCGCGCATCACGTGTGGCGGCGCGTGTTGCAATTGCGTCTCGGTGTCCGCTCCGATTTTTCCGAAAGCGTCCGTCGGGTAATGATGCGTGCTGATAAAATCCATCGGCACTTTATTTTTCTCGCAGAAATTCCGAAACTCGGCAATCCAGGCATTGTCCGCCGTCGCTGGGCCGCCCACCTTGAGCAGGGAATCGACGCTTTTTATCGCCTCCGCCGTCGTGCGGTACAGCTTGAAATAGTCCTCCTGCGTTCCGGTCCAGAAAGCCTTGAGGTTCGGTTCGTTCCAAACCTCGAAAAACCATTCGCGCACTTCGCTCGCGCCATAGCGCTCCACCCAATGCGCGCTCAGCTTTTGGATGAGCGTCGCCCACGCCTGGTAATCTTTCGGCGGCGTCACGTTCGCTTCGTAGCGGAACACGGTCGTGTTGCCCGAGGCCAGGGTGGTGGGCATGAAGCTCAGCTCCACAAACGGCCTCATTCCGATCGAGAGCAGAAAATCCATCACCTGATCGGCATTAAAGAACGAATAGAGAAGTTTGTTCTCCTCGCAAATCAGCGTTTCCATTTCCTCCGAGAGCAGCGCGTGAAAGCGAACGTGCCGGAAACCCAATTCGTCGTGGCAGCGCCGCAATTGCGCTTGCCAATCGGCCCGCAGGGCCAGCGGCGCGTGCCCGCTTCCCACGGTGTGCTCCCAGAAATGCGGGAACGGCTTTCCCGGCTGTTCAAAACTGCATGTGAAATCGGGCATCGCTCCTCTTTTTAACGTTCATTGCTCTGCGTACGCGAACCGCGGCATGTCGCCGCTCTCGAGTAGGCCCGCGTCTTCCAGTTTATTCCAGAAGCAGTATTCCGCGGTTCTTTATGCATCATGCCGCCCGCCAGGTCTATCGGCATGAATGTGTAGGCGCGTCGAAAGTGTCCGCAGTAGTTTGGCGCGAACTTCTCAACGCTCGGTTAGCCCAGCCGTCCCTGCTGGCATAGCGTGCACGCGGTCTGTCGTTTTGGCTTGCCGTCTACTGCCTTGATCGGTTTATTATCATCTCCCAAGTTTCACGAGGACACACTATGACCCTTTTCTGCCGTTCCGCAGTTCTTGTCCTGGCTCTTTCTTTGACGAGCTTGCCCTCCCTCGCGCAATCCAAGCCCAGAGGCTCCGACATTCCCGCCGAGTTCCATGCGCCGAAGTCGGACTACAACTACACCAAGCGCGTCGAGATGATCCCCATGCGCGACGGCGTGAAACTCTATACCGTGATTGTGATTCCCAAAGGCGCCACGCATGCGCCCATCCTCTTGACCCGAACTCCCTACGACGCCGCCACCCGCACCACGCGAAGTGAATCGCCCAATATGCTGGATGAATTGCCGCAGGGTGACGATGTGTTCGTGAAGGCAGGCTACATTCGCGTGTTCCAGGACGTGCGCGGCAAATACGGTTCGGAAGGCCCTTATCTGATGACGCCTCCTCCAATCGGACCTCTGAACAACAGCGGAATTGACGACACTACCGACGCCTTCGACACCATCGACTGGCTGGTGAAAAATATCCCTGAGTCCAACGGCAAGGTCGGCATGCTCGGTTCGTCCTACGAAGGTTTCACCGTGGTAATGGCGCTCATAAATCCGCATCCGGCTCTCAAAGTGGCTGCTCCGGAGAGCCCGATGGTGGACGGCTGGATGGGCGACGACTGGTTTCACTACGGCGCATTTCGCAATCCCAATCTCGATTACATCATCGAGCAGACCTCGGCGCGAGGCAGAGGGTCGGCGATTCCGCGCGATGGCTATGACGATTACACAAACTTTCTGAGGAAAGGGTCGGCGGGTGATTTCGCGCGCTCGGCCGGCCTGGACCAACTTCAATTTTGGCGAGTGATGGAAGAGCATCCCGCCTATGACGCCTTCTGGCAAGGGCAGGCGCTCGACAAAATCATGGCTTCCACTCCGCTGAAAGTTCCGGTCATGTGGCTGCAGGGACTGTGGGACCAGGAAGACATGTGGGGCGCGATCCACTGCTACGAAGCCGTCGAACCGAAGGACACGCAGAACGACAAGAATTATCTGGTCATGGGACCTTGGCGTCACAGCCAGGTAAATTACGATGGCTTCTCGCTAGGCCCGCTGCTCTGGGCTGGCGACACGGCTCTGCAATTCCGCCGCGATGTGTTGCTTCCGTTCTTCAATCAATACTTGCTTGATGGTGCTCCCAAGGCCGATACGCCGCCGGTGCTGATCTACAATACAGGCGAAAATCATTGGGATCGCTTCCCATCGTGGCCATTGACCTGCGAGCAGGGCTGCGCCAATAAATCGAAGCCGCTCTATTTGACGGCCAACGGCGGTTTGTCGTTTGACATCCCGAGCGATGCCGCTACGAAATACGATGAGTATCTTTCCGATCCCTCCAAGCCAGTGCCGTACAGACCGAGGCCAGTTGTTGGTTCAGATGGCGATGCGTGGCGGCGCTGGCTGGTTGACGATCAACGATTTGTGGACGGACGTCCCGACGTGCTCACCTTCGTCACCGAACCGCTCACCTCGCCGCTGCGGGTCAGCGGCGTGCCTGAAGTCAATCTCTACGCCTCCACCAGTGGCACGGATAGCGATTGGGTCGTGAAGCTGATTGATGTTTATCCGGGCACCGTGCCCTCACAACCGGCAATGGGCGGGTATGAGCTGTCAATCTCTCTGGACATCTTCCGCGGGCGTTATCGCACCAGTTTCGAACATCCCGAGGCCATCGCGCCCAACCAGCCTCTGCTTTACCGTTTCGGTCTGCCGACAGTGAACCATGTCTTTTTGCCGGGGCATCGGATTATGGTCCAGGTACAATCGAGCCTGTTTCCTCTCTACGACCGCAATCCGCAGACATTTGTGCCCAACATTTTCGATGCCAAGCCCGCGGACTATCAGAGAGCCACGCAGCGCGTCTGGCATGCTCCCAGTAACGCCAGTTTCATCGATCTACCGGTGGTGCCGCACGAATAGTGGCATCCTGCTGCTGTGCCGGATTTCGGGGCGCTCGATGAATCCGCGGTTTGTGAAGTAGCGCGGCGTCTGGTTCGCGCCGCCGCGATGAGGCTCGGATTTTTGAGCGCGCTCGACCGATCCTTCAGGCTCGTCTATTCGCGCGTATCGAGCAACCGCCGCGCGTTAGTCGAAGCGTATCATCACAATCTCCGAGCGCGTTCCCACCCGCAGTGGTGGTCCCCACGTTCCCGCTCCGCTTGTCGTGTACACCGCCATCTCGCCGAATTCTTGCAGCCCGTAGGTGTACTGCCCGAAAATTCGTCGCGTAAACCAGGTGAAAGGAAACATCTGGCCGCCATGCGTATGCCCGGAAACCTGCAATGACACGCCAGCGTCCGCCGCCACCTCCAATCCGTGGGGCACATGCGCCAGCAGAATGCTCGCTCTCCCGCGTTCCAGTCCGATCCCTTGCATCACGGAACGACAATGCCGCGCGTCCGTCGTGTCGTGATACTGCAAGCCCGCGATCTGCAATCCGTCTACATCCATTTTTTCGCTCCGCAGCACGCGCACTCCAGCCGCGCTGAGCGCCGTCAGATATTTCGCCGGATCGGAAAATTCCTCGTGATTTCCCGTCACAAAATACGCGCCAAACGGCGCGGCTAGCTCCTTCCACGGCTCCGCCATCCGCTGCGTGTCCACTTTAGTCCCGTCGTACATGTCCCCGGCGATGAAAACCACATCCGGCCGCAATCGCCGCAGGTTCGCCACAATCCGCCGCATGAATCCGTAGCCGTTGACGTGCCCCAAATGCAAATCCGCCACCAGCGCCGCCTGCCGCCCCCGCCACGATTCCGGCAAACCCGCGAGCGTAACGCCGATTCGCCGCACACGTATCCATCTAGCGTTGATCGCTCCATAGACGCTCGCCGCCAGCGCCGCCCCAAATAGCGTCTCGGCGATCGCCGCCCGTTCCCCACGCCATCCGGCGAGTTCAGCCGCTCCGTAGATAATCCAGCAGCCGGCCGCCGCCAGAAACGCAAAATTCAAAATTCCCATCCACACCGCGGCGACCTTGTAAAAAGAACGCACCACAAAATTCGAATATCGATACGCCAGCAGCGAAGCCGCCACAAAGCTGACCGACAGAATCGCCAGTCCAACCCGCAGCGCCACAATCGCCCGCGGCTCGCTCACCCGAAAAAAAAATACCCATGTCTCGTAAATGAACCAGTGTCCCGCAAAAAGTATCGCTTCGAAAATCGCAACAAAGCGCGCAATTCGCCCCCTCGATCGAGCCATCCCTATGCCACTCTTCCGAAACGCAAGGAGAGAGCCGGAGTACCGGCCGAGACTCGCCGCACTTCGATGTCATGTCGGGGACCGCCAGGACTAGATTCCGAAATGAGACTCCTGAATCTCCCTTGGTTACCTCCGCCTTCACTCGCCATTTATGCCCCCTGGGTACTGGCCATTCACATTACAGTATCGACTGGCCGCTCCGGCAGTACTTCTCATTTGCAGCGCCGCTCGCCCGCAAATTCTCACCCTGAGATAAGTATCTGAGATTCTCGATCTCCAATTCAACCCGTGCCCGCAGCCGTACTTCCGATGTCGATTGCCATGTCCAAGCTCTAATTGCCGGTGACTCAGCGCGTTAGCGGCGCCGCAGCCCCGATACCTTGCCTGACCGGTCATCAAGCCCGGCCCGTCACACAGAATGGCTTGTCGCATGCATCTACCGCCGCAAAGGGGAAGCTACGCGCTCGGA
>JBAVQT010000601.1:0-1539 GCA_049694295.1 Candidatus Acidiferrales bacterium | reverse complement strand
GCGGCCACCGGCCGCGCCAACCGCGAGTCAGCGATCACGACTCGCGCGTCAGCATTTCGGAAATGCCGCCGGAGGGGACTGCGCCTCTACACCTATCTCACAGCGAAACACTCTGTCTTCTGGCCCTTCGCCAAATACAGTGCGGTGTCGGCCGCGTACAACAGCGTCCCGATTGTTTCCGCGTCCTTAGGATAGCTTGCCGTGCCGATGCTGACGCTGAGATTGGGTTCCTCGCCATCATTTGCGAAAAGATCGCAGATGCGCCGCGCGACCAGCATCGCCGGCGCCGCACCTGTCTCCGGCATCACCAACGCAAATTCATCCCCGCCGTAGCGCGCCGCCGTGTCAATGGACCTGCAACTCAGGCGCAGCACGTTGGCTAGCCGGCAGAGCGCCCGGCTGCCGGTCGGGTGGCCGTAGCGGTCATTGATCGCCTTCAACCCGTCCAGGTCAAGGAACAGCAGCGCAAACTCCCGCCCAGTGCGCTTGGACCTGGTGATTTCGGCGTCCAGCACGTCCACCAGTTGGCGGTAATTGGCCAGGCCCGTCAGTCCGTCGCTGGCCGCGAGTTTACGCAGTTCGTCCTCACGGGCGCGCTGGTCGGTGACGTCCTCGACGATCACTCCATAGCTATCGATCCCGCCATTCTCGCCTGGAATTTTGCGGCCGCTGAGCCGGACTTTAAGGGTCGTGCCGTCTTTGCGTTTCCAATCCGCTTCGATGGGATCAACCTGTCCTGTTTGAAGGGAGCCTTCCAGCAATTGCGCGCGCTTGGCCGGATCGAGAATGATGTCGCTGGCGAGATTCGCGGACTGCAACTCCTCTCGTGATTTATAGCCCAGCATTGCCACCAGCACCTCGTTTACCTCAAGGAAGATGCCGTCTATGTCGCACCGGCACATGCCGTACGCAGAGTTGTCTACCAGAGCGCGATAGTAGGCTTTCGAGTGCCGCAACTCTTGCTCGGCGCGGTCGCGCTCTTCCCGCAAATTCCTTTCGTCCAGCACGCGCCTCACGGCCATCGGCAGGCGAGCGATGCGATCCATTTCGATGCAGTCGCGGACCCCATTCCTGGCAAACTCCACGGCGCTTTCTCGTCGTATTGCATCCGTCAGAAAGATCAGCGGTGTTCCCTTCGTTTGGCGCAAGAGCTCTATCGCTTGCAGTCCATGGCCGCTCTCGTCCGGGCATTCCGCCACGATCAAGTCGTAACGCTGCGAGCCGACGCGCTCGGCCAACTCTTCGACGTTCCGAGCCACGTCCGAATGAACCGTGAATCGCACGCTATGCAGCTCGCGCAGGCACCGGTCGATCATCTTCGCATTCCTATGGACGAACAAGATGTGCATGGGTTGCCGGCGGCGATTCCCTTTGCAGCGCACGGCGGCCGCCTGCTCTCCGTTGCCTGTTCCCGTTTGTGCCAAAGTAGCCATATTTGGTCGCGATGAACTTGCGCCGGCCGACAGCGACAATCCCGGTCAGCGGTCGCAGTTCTCGGAGGTCGTCTCAGTCGAAAATGTAAGGGAATTCAGCGGGGTG
>JBAVQT010000600.1:0-4255 GCA_049694295.1 Candidatus Acidiferrales bacterium | reverse complement strand
GAATAAACCACGGCGTTCTTGATCGCACGAAATATCTCCCGGTCGTTCGCTCAGCATGGAAAGGGCTAACCGAACACGTCTACGCCGACGGCCGCCTCGGCTCCATCCAGCCCATCGGCGCCGCCCCCGGAGCCTACGGGCCCAGCGCCAGCTACGTCTTCGGCGTAGGAGCCTTCCTCCTAGCCGGCGCCGAGCTCGAAGCGCTCGTATCGGAATAATGGTATGACGCCAACCGGCCTCGTAGCGAAGGCCGTGCTCGGACTCGACCTCTTTCACCCCGCCGTCCGCGAGTGGTTCACCGCGGTCTTCGCGGCACCCACGTGTCCGCAGTTACTAGGCTGGCCGGTGATCGCTCGCGGCGACTCTACGCTGATTCTCGCGCCCACTGACGATCCTCTCTAAGAGGTTATTCGCCGCTACGCGCGCACTCGCGAGCCATTCAGCACGCAGGACTTCGCCCCCTCCGCTACGCATTGCAGTCGGCCGCTGTGGACCCCGCTCTCCGTGCGCTGCACGCCCGCGGTAAATTGCTTATTCCGTGCGCTGCGACAGCACGACGACCAGCCGGCGCGGGCCGTGCGCTCCCATCACCAGGATTTTCTCGATGTCGCCGGTGCGGCTCGATCCAGTGATCAAGCACAACATAGAATTTGCGCGGTCCGCGCCGCCAGAGCGCAACCGCGCGAATGCGCCCTCCAGATTGAGCGCCAGCTGACTCACCTCGGCGAGCACGATGTGAACTGGCGCGATGATGGAGCCGGCGCGTCCGCCGCCGGAGGATGCGACGAATACCGAACCCGTATCCGCCACCAGCGCTTCGGCCAGAGTAATCGTCGCTTGCGAAGATTCCCGAGGCGCGCCGTCGCTTGACCATCGCATCGCGCGCGTCGATTCGTTTTTCTCCATCAGCCGTCGTGTCAGCGGCGCATCCTGAAGATAAATCTCGCCGGCCGGCAGAGACTCGATCAGCGCGGCAAGAGTCCGCGAGCCGGCAACCCAACCCGGCACCACCGCACACTCCGTGCCGTTGATCGCGCACTCGCGCTGGAAACGATCGAGCGGATCGCCGACCGGTGCAAATATCTCTTGCGGCCCACCGCCGGCATGACGCGGCGCTGGCCGATCCAGCCCAGCGCGGATTCGCGCCAGAATGCGCGCGCGCGAGAGAGTATCAGTCGGCATCATCGCGTTTTTCCATCTTTCTCCATAGCGCGCGAAACGATTTCGCCGGGATTCGCGGCGCCGCGCGCTCTTTCGTCCACGCACGCAGCGGATCGAGCCATGTTCTTTCCGCCCCCAGGGCATAAAGCGTGCGCAGCGCGATACGTCCCGCGCGCCCAAGAAACGCAAAACGCCGCGCGCCCGCCAGTCCCCAGCGCCACACTCGGAATCCGATTCGCTGCGCGAGCGGGCGGTAACCCGCAGCGGCGGCGTCGCGGCGGTTGTGAAGCAAATGATGATGCAGATCGATCTTCACCGGGCAGGCGTCGGTGCACGCGCCGCAAAGCGACGACGCCGACGAGAGATGCCCGAATTCCTTCAGACCGCGCAGGTGCGGCGTAATCACGCTGCCGATCGGTCCCTGATAGGTAGTCCCGTAAGCGTGGCCGCCGATGGTGCGAAATACGGGGCAGGCATTCAGGCACGCTCCGCAGCGGATGCAATGCAGCGCATCGCGCTGTTCGGCATCGGCCAGCAGTTCGCTGCGGCCGTTGTCGAGCAGGATGACGTGGAATTCTTCCGGACCGTCAATCTCGCCGGGCCCGCGCGGCCCGCCGATCAACGTGTTATAGCAAGTGAGCGGTTGCCCGGTCCCGGCAGTCGCGAGCATGGGCCAGAGCACCGCGAGATCTTCCATTCGCGGAATCACTTTTTCGATCCCGGCGATAGCCACATGAATTCGGGGAATGCTGGTGCACAGCCGGCCGTTTCCTTCGTTGGTGGTGAGAGCGATCATGCCCGGGTCGGCGACCAGAAAATTCGCGCCGCTGATTCCCATCTCGGCCGAAAAAAATGAGCGGCGCAGCGCCACGCGTGCCGCGGCAACCAATTCTTGCGGGTCTTCCGTGTTTCCAATATTCAGCTCCCGTCGAAAAAGCTCGGCGATTTCGGTGCGTGTCAAGTGCATCGCGGGAGTTACGATGTGGAAGGGCGGCTCGTTGCGCAGTTGGACGATGAACTCGCCAAGATCGGTTTCGACGACTTTGATTCCTTTCCCTTCGAGATACGAATTGAGGTGAATTTCCTCGGTTGCCATGGATTTCGATTTCACGATCGAGCGCACACCGCGCGCGGCAGCCAGATCGGCGATGTAGCACCGCGCGTCTTCCGATGTTTCAGCCCAAAACACGTGGCTGCCGCGTTTCTTCACTCCTGCTTCAAATTCAAGTAGATAGCGTTCCAGATGGTTGACCGCCTCCCACTTGATTTCGTAAGCGCGTTGTCGCGCGGCTTCCCAGTCGAGAAAGCGTGCGCGGCCCCGGTCGAAGGCCGCATCGTAGTGTTCGATGCTGCGATCCAGGATTCGCCGCTGCGCCAAATTGCCGGAACTGGCCGCGGCGTTCCGTAGAAATTCCTGCGCGGGAGTGGTCATCGCATCCGCTCGCTGATGTTTCTTGCGGACGCGGTGGCGTCAAGACTCGCCAGTGTTTCGGTTTGCGCCAGAATGCTGGCCAGGTGAATTGTGCGCACGGCGGAATTGCGGCGTCGCAGGATGCCGTCAATCTGCAGCAGGCAGCTTGGATCGGAAGAGGCGATGTAGTCCGCGCCGGAGGTTTCCGCATTGCGCGCCTTCGAATCGCCCATCGCCGCGGAGATCATGTGGAATTTCGTCGCAAACGTGCCACCGAAGCCGCAGCACTCCTCGGCGCCGGCCATCTCGACGAGTTCGAGGCCGCGCACATGCCGCAGCAATTCGCGCGGCTCCTGCTTCAAATGAAGTTCGCGCAGCGCGTGGCAAGCGTCGTGATAAGTGACACGGTGGGGAAAAAATGCGCCAACATCGCGCGCGCGCGCCACCTTCACAAGAAATTCGCCAAACTCAAAAACGCGGCGGCCCAGCTCCGTGGCCGCATCCCGCGCCGGCGATTTTGCCAGCAACTCGGGATAGAACACGCGAACCATCGTCGTGCACGAGCCCGAGGGGCACACCACAAATTCAGCGCCGCGAAAAATCTCGACGAAGCGTTCGGCCAGCGGCCGCGCGTCATCCCAGTAGCCAGTGTTGAATCCCGGCTGGCCGCAGCAGGTTTGCGCCTCGGGATATTCCACCTCGTATCCCACCCGCCTCAGCACGCGTGCCATGTCCAGCCCCACCTGCGGCGTCAACTGGTCCACAAAACACGGAATGAACATGCTGATCTTGGGCATTGGCCGATCGCAACCCTATCCCGCAGTCCCCGATTTCGGTTTGTAGAAACGTAAAATATCGTCCTTCACTTCCATCACGTGTTGCGGATACGCGCCGGCCATCTGCTCGCGGACCTGCTCCAGCGTAGGATAATCGCCGCGGCCATCAAACCAGTGTGCGTCATCCACCAGAATCACGTGATCCTGCACCGGATACTTGCAAAGCGCGGCAATCTCCAGTTTCACGGGCGTCGAAATATCGAACTCATGCCCATCCAGCCAGAAAAGGCATGGTCCCGTCAAAGTCGCTGCCAGCTTGGGAAACTCCACGCCGCTGTCGCCTGATATCACCCGAATGTTGGGCCGACCGGCGAACTTGCGCCGCGCGCTCTCGGCCCGCGGTTTATCCAGCTCGATCGAGTAGATCTTCCGGAAGTGATTGCGCTGCGCGTAAATCATGTGGCCGTAATTCGTGCCCGTTTCCACCAGCGTATCCAGATTGAATTTGCGGCCGTATTCCCGGATCGCCATCTGCTTCACTAGATGTGGCACCTTCGGCTTCGAAGTTCCCCAGAAGCGCCACCACGCATAGTCAATCGGCGCGGCAACGTTCTTGTACCAGTGAAAGATCGTGCTGTCGCGAAATGCGGTTCTCAGCGCCGAAGCCATTTGCCTGTCCAAGTCTCCGAATGAGAAACACGACATGATAAGAAGCGCGGCGCGGGTTGGATAGCGAAATGTTTTCGCGTGTAGTTCGCCACCATCGGCCTAGGATGTCCGTCGCGATTGAAATCCGCGAATGCCCAGCTCGCGCCGGCCCTAGCGCCGCGAGTTGCTATTGCCGCGAACGAGCAATCGTTTACAATGCGATGGCGCGGCCGGCTTCGAGCCGTCGAGTTCCACCCGG
>JBAVQT010000599.1:0-2626 GCA_049694295.1 Candidatus Acidiferrales bacterium | reverse complement strand
GCGGCGGTATCTCCATCCTTCAGATGCCAGACCACGGACTGCTTGTCTGGCGATTGCGTGAATATTTCGACTCTGACGGATTGTCCGCGGACATCAGTGGAGCCCTTCTCGACGCGGCTGGCGATTTTTTCGATGGCCGAGGCTCCGCCAAGCGCGTTGACATAGTTTGCGAGTATCTGGCCGGCGGTGGGCAAGCCGGGAGGAAGTTTTTCAACTTCGGAATTGGCAGACTTGGGATTGGATTCCGATTCAGCGGAAAGAATGTTGGCGCCCACGATGGGAGTGGCGACCGGATTTTTGGCGCCGCGATGGCAGGAGTAGCAGGTGACTTCGCGATGCCCTTTAAAATTGTCCTTGTTGAGAGCAAACATCATTTGCATCATGTCGCGCGCGATTAGCTTAGGCTTCTTGTCATCCTTCTCAAAATGTCCTTCGACGTGGCAGAAACTGCACTCGACGCCCAGCGATGAAGTAATGAAATGCATCGCGGGAATCAATTGATCGGCTGGAATGTCTTTTAGCACCTTAATATTTTTAAAGACCTCTCCGGCCGTCTTCCCCGCATCGCGAGCGGCGGCCTGCGGCGCGGTTTGATTCGCGCCGGTCGTCTCGCCCATCGCGGATTTGATTTTGTCCGACAATTCGGATGCTTCGGCGGTCTGGCCCTGCTGCCGGTACAAGCCGATCAGGGTGCTGGCCGCGGGGAGATCCAAGGGATCGAGCGAGACGGCGCGTTGCAGATGCGCGATCGCGCGGTTGGCGTCTCCCTCCTCGACGTAAGGCGAAGCCGCACTCGCTTCGGCAACCGCGGAATTGGGATCGAGCTGCAACGATCGCTCGAATGCGAAGGCAGCCTCGGACGGCTGCTTTTCGATCAGGAGAGCTTCGCCGATCCATTTGAAGAAATCGGGGTCATCCGCGAATTGCTGCTGCACTTTGGTCAGGTCGCGATAACCCTGAACGATGAAAGGCGAGGATTTGCGTTGCATGCCGACGTAGATGTAGGCGATTCCGAGATTTCGGGTTTGCAGGTCCGGCGACGGTTGGCGCCACGCGACGATGGCGGAGTCCGAAGGAGCGTCGGGCAGCGTCTGGGGACGCCGCTGAATTCTGTGGTCGGTGAACGCGCTGTGGCCGCCGTCTTTTGCGTCGCGGCGCGGCATGTGGCAGGCCACACAGTCGCTGTCCCTGGAGGGATGCGAACTGGAGAAACTGGCAGTGTGGCAAGACAGGCAGCGAGAACGGTAATACGCGACGGGCTGAGCCGGCTTGTCATGCGGATCGTGACAGGTGCCGCACCAGAGACGCCCGCCGCTATTGCGCGCGCAGACGCTGAGAGCAAGTTCCTCGGCCTGGCTGATGACTTTGAAGGCTCCCGTGGGATTGGCATCATGATAGGTGGTGAAGGTATTTTCCAGAGGTTGCCCCGGAATGAAATCACTTAACTCTTTTCCAGGATTGGCGACGCGCGCGGCGCCGAACAAATGGCACTGCTCGCAGATGCTATCGCGGGCGGCGGGCTCGAGCTTTGCGGGATTCACGATGGTGCCGGGGCGAGGATCGGCGAGGTGTTTTTCAGCGGGACCATGGCAGCGTTCGCAGGTGATTGATTCCGCTTGCGCCGGAAATATCGGCGATCGGTATTGATTGAGCGTGCCGGACACGAACAGGGCCCTTCCGGAATGGCAAAGAACGCATTCCTCGCGGATGGGCCGGGTGAAATCGGGGTCCGCCTGATTTTCGTATCCGGGAGCAAGATCATACGATTGGCGACTTTTGTAATATGCGACCGGAGATTGAAAAAGATGTCCGCCGATATCGACGAGATAGCCGCTGGCGTGATTTCCGGAGCCGATCACGTAAGCGACGCGGTACTCGCTCTCGTCGCTGCCATTCTGCCAACGCTGCCAAGTTCCCTGGGGCGACGAATGGATGGTAATGGTCGAGCCGTTCGCTGTGACCGAGCCATCGGGTTCCTGACCGGCAGGTCTTAGTGAATGCGCCATCGCGGATCGCGCGTATCCTTCCACTTCCGCAGGGTGGCAAAACATGCAGCGGCTCGCGCCGATGGGCTCGCTCGGAGATTGCAGAGGCGCGGACGCGGCGGGCTGGGCCGGGCCGGCGCCAAAAGATTGGCCGCGTGCTACAGCGGCGCTGCCCAGAAATAATAAAATAACCACGAAGCGCAGAGAACGCGATCGCATGGCGAGCGCGAGAGGAAATCGCCGGAGCGCGGAGGCCGGCGATCGAGCGGTAACGTGCAGTGTCCGTACCATAGCGGGAGAATTCGGACCTCGCGATTGAGACGCAAGCGCGGTAAGAATGGTTGCGGACCTGGATCTTATGCGGGACATGGGCAGTAGGGAGCAACACGTGCTGGATCGAAATCGCATTTTAGGTCCGTCCATTCCGATATTATTTCACGCAGCCCCGGGAACGAATCACAGCTGCGAAGCTACTGCTGAGGCTGGGCTGCACCGTCAGCGTCCGGAGCGCCTTGAATGTATAGCTTGTACTTATTCGCCGACGAGTCTTGCGTCTGCGCCGCCACCCGCAGTTCAGCCAGGCGCTTCACCAATCCCGGAATCTCGCTGCTGGAATCCTTGGTTTTCCGAAAGGCCATCAA
>JBAVQT010000598.1:0-2022 GCA_049694295.1 Candidatus Acidiferrales bacterium | reverse complement strand
GCACAAAATATCCGTCGCCGGCCGCGCGATCTCCGCCCGCCACCAGGCGGCCCTCTTTCTTGCCCTGTTCGATATAGCCGAAAATCGTCTCCAGGGCCGATTTATTGATCACCGGGCCCATGAAATTTTCGGGATTCTCGATGCTGCCCACCTTGATTTTCTTGACGCGCTCAACCAGCTTTCCTAAAAACTCGTCGTAAATTTTTTCGGAGACAATCGCGCGCGAACAGGCCGAGCATTTCTGCCCCTGATAACCGAACGCGGCGAGCGCCACACCCTCGACGGCCGCGTCCACGTCCGCCTCTTCGTCCACGATGATCGCGTCCTTGCCGCCCATTTCGAGAACGGTGCGCTTAATCCACAATTGCCCCGGCTGCGCCTTGGCAGCCTGCTCGGCGATGCGCAGCCCGGCCTCTTTCGATCCGGTAAACGCGATATAGCGCGTCTTGGCGTTGGTTACCAGCGCTTCGCCGGCGGTGCTGCCTGGGCCGGTGAAGAAGCTGACCACATCGCGCGGCACGCCGGCCTGATACAAAATATCCACGAAGATCGCCGCGATGGTGGGCGAATCGCTGGAAGGCTTGACGATGGCCGTATTGCCCGTGACTATCGAAGCGAGCGTCATGCCGCCCATGATGGCCGCCGCAAAATTCCACGGCGGAATAATCACGCCCACGCCCAGCGGAATGTATTTCAGGTAATTTGTTTCGCCGCGCATCGGCGTGAGCTTTTGCGGCGCCGCCAGCCGCAGCGCTTCCCGGCCATAGTATTCGCAGAAGTCGATCAGCTCAGCGATATCCGCATCGGCTTCGGGCCAGGTCTTGCCGATTTCAAAGCATAGCCAAGCATCCAGCTCGAGCCGGCGCTGGCGCAAAATGTCGGCCGCGCGATAGACGCAGGCCACGCGCTCTTCCGCCGGCACGCGCTTCCAGCGGTCAAACGCCTGGTACGCGGCGTCGACCGCTTGATTGGCCATCTCGACCGTGGCTTTCTGAAATATTCCAATCACTTCGGCGGGATTCGAAGGATTCGTGGACTTGATTTTGTCGGTGGTGGTGATCTTCTGGCCGCCAATCACCAGGGGGTACTCCCGCCCGAACATACCCCGCACCTGACGCAGGGCCTGCTCCATAGCCGCGCGATTTTCAGGCTTGGTAAAATCAACAAACGGCTCATTCTGAAATTCGCCGCGCTGCAGAGTGCTGGCGGTGGTGGCAGGGGATGTCATGGCGGTAGCCTCTTAGGGTGGTGGTCAGATAATCGCCGAACAGCCTATTTTATCTCCTGGGGAACGAGGGAAACAAGCGGCGGGAGGGGGGAGCGGTGGGTAACCGAGATCGAAGCGCGGGCTCTCAGGATGAAACTTGCTTTGGAAGTTGCAGGGGTGGTGTTTCCGCGATTAGAAAAGGGGAACCGACTGATTCGAGAAGAGTTGCGGGCTGCTTTAATTTCTTCGGCGTTGGCGATTAGAATCGGGGAGGTGGGAAGGATGGGAGCGCGGTTCAGAGGATTCCTGGGCCTGCGCTCGGCCGCCTCGGCCGCCTCGGCCGTCATGGCACTCGCCACGTCGTGCTGCCTCCTGCGGTACATTATAGCACAAGTGGCGGGAGATGCAATAGAAAGCTTCTGTGGACTTTTTGATTCCGAGGCCCTGGAGCGCTGCGATTTGTGGCTCGTATCCGCGCTCGGAGTCTTCCGCTGCGCGAATTCGGAGGACGCGCCGACGCCGTGTTGAGCGGACTCTTTTCGAAGCGGGCTACATCAAATCAGCAAGGCCTCTCACAATCGTTTCTTTTCCGCCATGAAGAATCATCAGATTCTGTGGCTCGGCCGCAAACCATACAAAGCTGTTCCACGCCAATTCGACGACAGTTTTCTTGAAAGCCGAATGCGAACGATCAAGAAACGCCGTGACAAAAGCAACGCGCCGTTCGGGAAAGGCTGCACCCGTCGCGATTCTTAGCAAGGCATCCTGGCGCTGTGGGGTGACAGGTCCGTCCGTGGCTACGACCTCGATGAAAA
>JBAVQT010000597.1:0-6731 GCA_049694295.1 Candidatus Acidiferrales bacterium | reverse complement strand
AGGATGTTTACGAACTCCAGCGCAAATTGCTCTCCGATTCGCGCATCATTCCGCTGGTCTGGCTGCCGCAGGTCTATGGGTTGAGCTCTCGCGTCCGCGACTGGAGCGCGCCAGCTCCCGGCGAAGGCTGGCCGCTCGCTGACGTGTGGCTCGCGGGAGATGCGCAGTGACTTTTCGCGCCAAACTTTTCTGGGTCTTCTCACTCGCCATGGTTCTCTCGGTCGGTCTGGTTGCCGCGGGAGTTATCGTGGTCACGCGCCGCGCTTTCGCGGGGCTCAATACGGCTCATTCCGACGCTCTGGTCGCGCAATTCCAGCGGGAGTTTGGCCGTCGCGGCCAGGAAGTGGTCGATCGTGTGAAAGCCATCGCGGAAGACGAAGGCACCACCAAGATGGCCATCGATCTCAGCCGGCCACAGGGCGACGTTTCCATCTACGCTTACGACGCGCGAGGCGTCTCCCAATCGCACCAGCTCGACGTGCTGGATTTCGTGTCCGCGGACGGGTCAATCATTTCTTCGGCCGAAAGCCCGAATCATTACAACGTCAAGATGGATTGGGTCACGCAGCCGGAGGATTGGGCGGCGCGCGGATATTTTTTAATGAGGATTGACACGGAGAGCTCCGGACCCGAGTTGGCCTTGTTAGCGGTATCCACCGTCCGCGTTGGTGACAAGGACCTTTATGTAGTCGGCGGCCAGCGGCTGGGGAAGGAATTCCTCGCTTCGCTGGTGTTGCCGGCCGGGATGCGCGCGTTTCTGTATCTGAATCTCGATCCGGCGTACCAGTCGCTCGACCTCCTCGACGCAAAAGGACCCGCGCCAGAAGCCGATCGTCTCCAGCCAGTCGTCGAAGGAGATTTGCGGCAGCCCAGCGGCCCAGCCACGCGTTTCCTTTGGACGCCCGACGCCGCGAGCGCCGAAGAGTTTTACTCGCTGCCGCTCACTGGCCGGCAGGGCGAGTTGCTGGGCATTCTACTGGTCGGAAACTCGCAGCGAGAGGCAGTCCTGCTGGAGCGTCACATTGTTTATCTGGCGCTGATCGTGGTGGGCATAGGCCTGCTGGTTGGAGCCATCTTGAGCTGGTGGGCTGCAGCGCGTGTTACGCGCCCGGTGACGCAGCTGGCGCAGGGAGCGCGGGAAGTGGCGGCGGGGAATTGGAGCACGCATGTGAACGTCAGAGGAGGCGGCGAAATCCGCGAACTGGCGGGCGCTTTCAATCAGATGACGCAGCAACTCATCGAGCAGCGCGAGCGCCTGATTCAGGCCGAGCGCGTGGCCGCGTGGCGCGAACTGGCCCGCCGGCTGGCTCACGAGCTGAAAAATCCGCTTTTTCCGCTGCAGACCACGGTCGAAAATCTCCAGCGCGCCCGCGAACAGACTCCCGAACAATTCGACGAAGTCTTCCGCGAATCCACGGCGATTCTTCTCTCCGAGATCGAAAATCTCAAAGCCATCGTGGGCCGCTTCAGCGATTTCGCCAAAATGCCGCAGCCCGAATTAGCGGCGCTCAACCTGAACGACACCGTTCGCGGAGTCATCAAACTTTTCGAAGCTCAATTCAGCGCCGTCGGGCGCCCACCGATTACGTCGGAGCTGCATCTCGACGAGGAGCTGCCCGCCATTCAAGCCGATGCCACGCTGCTGAATCGCGCCATCGAAAATCTGGTGCTCAACGCCATGGATGCGATGCCTGCCGGCGGAGTTCTGATGCTGCGCACTTCACACAAGAACGGCATTGTAAGCCTGGAAGTTTCCGATACGGGCGCGGGACTAACTCCCGAGGAGTGCGAGCGGGTCTTCACGCCCTACTACACGACCAAGCAGCACGGCACCGGGCTGGGCCTGGCGATCGTGCAGTCGGTGATCAGCGACCACGGCGGACGCATTACCGTGGAAAGCGAAACTGGCGTGGGAACTTCCTTTCACATCGATTTGCCAATTCAGCCGCCGCACCGAGCTCTAGTGTTTCCCATCGTCTTCGAAAAAAAGCTAGAGGCTTAGCGCCGTGCCCGGCAAAGCGCACATCCTGGTAATTGACGACGACGCGAACACGCTGGCCTCGCTTTCTCGCGCCTTCCGGCTAGCAGGCCACGAAGCCACAGTGTGCGATAGCGCCGCTCGCGCCCTCGATCTCGCCAAATCCGACCGCTTCGATCTGATTCTCTCCGACGTAGTCATGCCCGGCCGCGATGGCATCGCCCTTCTGGAAGATTTGAAAGGCGCTGGTGTTACATCGCCGGTAGTGATGATGTCCGGGCAGGCCAGCATCGAGATGGCGGTCCGCGCCACGCGCCTGGGAGCCGTCGATTTTCTCGAAAAACCTATTTCGACCGACAAGCTGTTGCTCACCGTGGAGAACTCGCTGCGCGTCGCTCATCTCGAGAGTGAAAACCGCGATCTCAAGCATCGTCTCGGAAGACATCGCATCGTCTGGCATAGCTCGGCGATGCGCGACGTGATGGCGCAGGTGGAACACGTCGCTGCCGGCGAAACGCGCGTGTGCATCCGCGGAGAGACAGGGACAGGCAAGGAGCTGATCGCGCGCACGCTGCACGAAAAAAGTCCACGCCACGCGGGACCCTTTATTTCTCTGAATTGCGCGGCCATTCCATCGGAACTCATGGAATCCGAACTTTTCGGCCATGAAAAGGGTTCGTTCACCGGAGCCGCCGCGCGGCATGTGGGAAAATTCGAGCAGGCCCATCGCGGCACGCTTTTTCTGGATGAGATTGGCGATATGCCCGTGGCCATGCAGGCCAAGCTATTGCGCGTGCTGGAGGAGGGAGAAATAGAGCGTGTAGGTGGAGACAAACCTCTTCGCGTGGACGTTCGCGTGGTGGTAGCGACCCATCGCAATTTGGAAGAACAGGTGCGCCAGGGAAGTTTTCGCGAGGACTTGTACCATCGCGTGTTTGTGTTTCCGATTCTGCTGCCGCCGCTGCGCGACCGCCGGGATGATATTCCCGTTCTCGTCGAGCATTTTTCCCGCCAACTCGCCGAGCAGAACAATTGGAAGCTCAAGGCATTTTCGCGCGAGGCTATGGAAGCGCTCGACCGCTACGCGTGGCCCGGCAACGTCCGTGAGCTGCGCAATGTCGTGGAACGGATATTGCTGCTTGCGCCGCTGGAACCCGCGGCCGATTCGATTGGAGCTGCCGTCGTCGCGCGCGCCCTGCCGCAATCTGCCGCGGCCGATTCTGCGCGGCCTCGTCTGGATGCGAGTGCAACGGATGGCCCGCTGGCCGAACGCGTAGAAGCCTTTGAGCGAGAAACTCTGCTGGCTGAACTCAAGAAGCACAATCACCACATGACCAACACCGCCAAAGCCCTGGGTCTCGAACGCAGCCACCTCTACAAGAAATGCCAGCAACTGGGCATCGATCTTCATCTGCTGCGTCAATCCGACTGATCTGCCGAGATGCCCGGCTCACGGCGTGGGGTTCGCGGGAGTCTCGATTGCGGTGCGCTTCTTCCGGCTATAAAACAGCACGTAACTGCGGACGATATAAACGAGCAGCGCCAACGCGACAATCGTCCAAGTGACCTTGGTGTTGAGCGTGACCGCAAAAGCCGCGACCGCCAGGAAGAAACCCCACATGAAAATTTCACCCAGGAATGCCTGCCTCCATCGCGGCTCGGTGCCACCCGCCGGCAGTCGCGGCGCGAGCGCGGGCCAAAGCCTGGGCACTTTCTTGCAGAATTCGCGGTAGGGCTCGCCGTGTTCCCGGTCTAGAGTGCTCTCTTCGAGACCCGCCAGCCGCAGAAACACGATCGCAGACCCCACCACGATCACCAGGAATCCCACGCGACTGGCCAGCAGCCCCATTCCCAGCGCCAGCAGAATGCTCCCCAGATACAGAGGATTGCGTAGGTGCCGGTATGGCCCGTCGGCCACAATTTTTTCGGCATGCAGACTGGGGTCCTGCACCACGTTCGATCGCAAATATGCCGCGGCCCACGTTCGCAGGCTCGCGGCCATGAAAATCAGCAGAGCGCCCACGCAAAATAGGCCATGTACGATCAGCATCTGCTTCGCGTTATTTCCCGGCGCCGCGCGCTCGGCCACCCACTGCACCACGTTCAGCGGGTCCACTGCGTACAATCCAAAACCCACCCAGAAGACGAATCCAATAACCCAGAACCTGTGGCGGAATTCGAATTGCGTCGCTTTCATGATTTCTCCCGCGCTGCGCCCATGGTCTTGATTGTGATACGTCGCGCGCCAATCCAATATTTCATCTCGCGCGCTTACACCCATTCGCGGTCTTCTCAAAGACTGCCGTGCCGGCCGTCGTTGGGAGGGCGATAGCAGCGTTTCAACACCCAGGCGGTAGGCACGTACGCCACCAGCACCAGCGCGAGCCAAGTGATTGCCAAGTGCAGGGGAGCGGGTCCAAGCTGTCGGCGGAAAAATGGCGCCGAAATTGCGAAATTAATATTTTCGTTCGCGCCCGCCCCGGAAGACGCCAGCCGGCCCGCCAGGATCAGCACGAACGCAATCGCGCACTGCAACCGCAGCGCTCGCCGGTGGTAGCCGGTGCGCCGCATGGCCCACAGCGTCACCAGCGGCACAGCTATGTGAAACAGAGACAGCATGCGGATCCACAGCGCATGGCGCCCATCAAATAGATATTCCGTTCCGCCCGTCAGGCTCTGCCGCGTGAATATTCCCCACACTGCATCCGCTGTCCACACCGCTCCCACTACGAGCGACGACACTGCCTGGCTCGAGATCAGCAGCGCGTCCGAAAACCACAATCCCACGCACACCAGGATCACGCCGAAATCGCAAATAAAGAGAAAAGTCGCCGGGCCCCAGTCTCGCCAGTACGCGGCGCCCCACGCGGCCAGCCACACGAGCGCCGCCCAGCGGACCCAGGCCGGAATTGCATGCTGATTAGGGGAAGGGAAGTTCATGTTCGCGCCTTTTGGGCGCTCATCCTACCAGATGTTTATCACGCTCGCCGCCATTTTGCTGGTCGCTGGCGGCGGCCCGTGCGAAAATTATGCGCGAAAGTTATTTCTCGCGCGATGATTTCCACTTTTCCAATTGCCGTTGCATCCGCGGGTGTGGCCGGGTCGCTCGCCGCGCTGGCGGCTTATTCCGCCGTCTCTCCGTCATCGCAGCTTTTCGGCGCTACGATTCGATTGACCGGCAACGCATCCTCGATCGCTCTCACCTTCGATGACGGCCCCAATCCCTCCGTCACGCCGCAGATGCTCGATCTGCTCGACCGGCATCGTGCGCGGGCCACATTTTTCCTGATCGGGCGCCACGCCGCAACCGCTCCTGCGCTGGTGCGCGAGATCGCCGCTCGCGGCCACGCGCTTGGCAATCACACGCACACGCATCCCTCGCTGATTTTTCTATCGCCGCGCCGCATCGCCGAAGAACTAGCCCGCTGCGACGCCGCGATCGCCTCCGCCGCCGGACAGCCGCCGCGCTGGATGCGCCCGCCCTACGGTTTTCGCGGGCCTCAGCTTCGCTGCGCGCTTCGCCAGCGCCAGGGTGAACCGCGTCCGATCATGTGGTCGCGCATGGCTCGCGATTGGCGTCCGCAGCCCCCGGAGCCTGTGATTCGACGCTTGCGCCGAGCGCGCGGAGGCGACATCGTGCTGCTGCACGACGGAGATCACCGCGTTCTCGATGGTGATCGCTTCCACACTCTGCGTGCGCTAGAATATTGGCTGCCGCGCTGGACCGCTGCCGGGCTCAAATTTGTGAGTCTCGACGATTTTTCAGGCGGCGCGTAACCCGGCGGAGACCAATGGACGAAAAGCGCTTCTACGACGAGAAGGAAGAGACCAAGCAGATTCCGATGGTCTGCCCGCACTGCCGCCAGGAAGGCACGTTTCCGGTTCGCTGGATGGTCCGCACCAAGAAAGCTCAGATTCCGCCCGGCGGCAATGACGACGATCGCGCGCGATTCGCCAAGGCTCGAACGTACATGGTGCGCGTGGACGATATGGTCGCCTGCCGCAATATCCGCTGCCGCAAGCGCATCGAACTGACGGGCCAGACCGTGATCCTTACTTAATTTTTCAGGGATATTTTGGCGTCCGCGCTTGGCTGAGAGAATTTCGCCCGGCACAGGGCGAAAAATTATTTCCGCGCGGAATGGTCCAGCTTTGCCTCTGCTACGCCCGCCGCTTCGCCGTCCAGCACTGCGCGGATTTTCTGCGCCAGCGTCTTCAGGTTGAATGGCTTTTGCAGAAAAGCCATTCCGCCTTCCAATACGCCATGCCGAAATATGCTGTCGTCTGTATAACCGGAAACATATAGCACCTTCAGCGCGGTACGGGTCGCGGTCAAGCGCGTGGCCAATTCGCGCCCGCTCACGCGCGGCATCACCACGTCGGTCACCAGGATGTGAATCTCGCTCTGGTGTGCCTGCGCCACCTCCAGAGCCTGCGCGCCGTCAATCGCTTCCAGCACGTTATATCCGGCGTTTTTCAAATATTCGCTCACCAGTTCGCGCACGCTCTCTTCGTCTTCCACGAAGAGAATGGTCTCCGAACCGGTTTGCGATCTTTCGGCGGGCTTTTCGGTCGAAATTCGCTCCGCTTCCGCCGCCACTTCCGGCAGATACACCTTGAAAGAAGTTCCGTGCCCCAGTTCGCTGTACACCCAGATGAACCCGCCGCTCTGCTTCACCACGCCGTAGACCGTCGCCAGGCCCAGGCCGGTGCCCTTGCCCGGTCCCTTGGTGGTGAAAAACGGCTCGAAGAT
>JBAVQT010000596.1:0-5887 GCA_049694295.1 Candidatus Acidiferrales bacterium | reverse complement strand
GCTGAAGCCCCACCGTCCGTACTGGCCACTGCTCAAATATGTATTGGCGCGCGGTTGGGTCTCTTCCATGGCCCATATCACCGGCGGCGGTATCACCGGCAACCTGCCGCGCTCAATGCCAAAAAATGTGCAGGCGGTGATCGAGCTGGGCTCTTGGCCGATGCTCCCGATTTTCCGCTATCTAGCACAGCTCGGAAACATTGATCGCGAAGAGCTCTTGCGGACGTTTAATATGGGCGTGGGAATGATTCTGATCGTTCCGGCGAAGTACGTCTCGCGTGTGGAAGCGGAGTTGAAACGGCGTCGCGAAAAAATTTATTTGATCGGACGCATCGAGCGCGCCCAGCGCGGCAAACCTCGTGTCAGCTACTCAGGCAAGCTCGCGATCTAAAACGCGCCACGGACCCGAGGTTCGCCGGCGCTACTGATCGGAATTGTCAATATCTACTGCAACCTTCCACGATCCGTCCGTTTGCTTCTTCCAAATCGTGACGAATTTTCCTTTTTGATCGCTAACTTTGCCCTTCTTGTCGGCGGTGCCGAAATTATAAGTTCCGTATGCGTAGGCCATGTCGCCGGCATGCGCCACGTCAACATCCGTCGCTACAAACGACAAACCGGGCCCGGGCAGCGCGAATAGATTGGTCCACTCCTTTCGGAGCGCGCCCTTACCGTTCTCCAGCGGCCCTCGATCCGAAAAAGCAACCGCATCGTCGGCGTAAAACGACACGGTCTTGTCGATGTCGCGCGCCTGAGCGGCCTGACTCCAAGCGACGCAGGCAGCTCGAATGGCGGCCTCGTCGGCGGTGCGCGATTGCTGCATTTCTCGCTGGCGTTCGGCATGACCGTCTTTTTCACCCTGGTGGAAACAAGAACTGGCGGACACAGCAACGAGAAGCGTCGGGAGCAGAAGCAGAAGCAGACGAGGGCGCGGCATGGAACTCCTCCTGTGGAATATCGCGTCGTGAGAGACGATGCCTCGCGCAGCCGAGAGTGTCAAGCGGACGTTTGTTTCACAGTGTTGTTTCACGGCGTTTTCCAGATTCGGCGAACTGTGCTACTTTCGGTCAGACATGAAAAAAAGAATTGGCGTGTTGCTTTCGGGCCGCGGCTCGAATTTTGAGGCCCTGGCGGAGAGCGTCGCGGCGGGGCGCATCCCCAACACTGAAATCGCCGTGGTCATCAGCAATCGTGAGGGCGCGCCGGGGGTCGAGCGAGCGAGCAAGCGAGGCCTGGATGCGCGCGTCATTCCTTCCAAAGGGCTGGAACGCGAAGCCTACGACAATCTGGTGATCGCCGCTCTACAGGAAACAAATGTCGATCTTGTATGCCTGGCCGGATACATGCGACTGCTCTCGCCGGGTTTCATCGCGGCGTTTCGCAATCGCATTCTGAACATTCACCCGTCGTTGCTGCCTGCGTTTCCTGGCCTCGAATCGCAGCGGCAGGCGTTGGAACACGGGGCGAAATTTGCTGGGTGCACGGTGCATTTCGTCGACGAAAATCTCGACGCTGGACCGATCGTGCTGCAAGCCGTGGTCCCGATCGAAGATGCGGACACGGCGGAGACGCTGGCCGTGCGGGTGCTGCGCGAGGAGCACCGCATCTACACGGACGCCGTACGCATCGTGCTCGAAGGGCGCTATCGGATTGAAGGCCGGCGCGTACTCATCGATTACAATCAGGAAGAAAAGGCGGAAATAAAATAGTGACGCCCGCGAATTTTAAACCTGTCGAGGAGCAACTCGCTTACCTGAAAAAGGGCGCGGCGGAAGTGATTCCGGAAAACGAGCTGAAGGCCAGGCTCGAGCATTCAGTAAAGTCCGGAAAGCCGCTGCGAGTCTACCTCGGTGTGGACCCCACGGCGCCCGATCTTCATTTGGGGCACACCGTGGTGCTGAGAAAACTGAAGCATTTTCAGGAAATGGGACACACAGCGGTTTTCCTGATCGGCGATTTTTCCGCGATGATTGGCGATCCAACCGGACAATCCGAAACGCGGCCGCCGCTGACTCGCGAGCAGGTAAAAACAAACGCGGAAACGTATCTGCAGCAGGTGTACAAAATTCTCGACCAGCAGAAAACCGAAGTGCGCTTTAACAGCGAATGGCTCGGAAAACTGTCAGCCGAGGAAATCGTTCGTCTGTGTTCGCACTATCGCCTGGCGCGCATGTTGGAGCGAGAGGACTTTCGATCGCGTCTGGAGAAAAGCCAGCCGATTTCCGTCCACGAACTGCTGTATCCGCTGTTGACGGCGTATGACGCCGTGTCGCTGAAATCCGACGTCGAGTTGGGCGCCACGGAACAAAAATTTAACCTGCTGGTGCACCGCGAAATCCAAAGCGCGTACGGATTGCCAGGCCAGGTGATCCTGACGATGCCAATTCTGGTGGGTCTCGACGGCGAGAGAAAGATGTCGAAGAGCCTGGGCAATTACGTCGGCATCACTGAGGCTCCCGGCGAAATGTTCGGCAAGTTGATGTCAATTTCAGACACGCTCATGTGGTCATATTACGAGCTGTTGACGGACTTTGGGATGCCGGTGGTCACGCGGCTGAAAGAAGAGGTTCGCACCGGTGTGCTGCATCCGATGGACGCAAAAATGCAGCTGGCGCACACCATCATCGAGGGCTTCCACGGTGAAGAGGCGGCTCGCAAAGCGCGCGACGAGTTTCAGCGCGTATTTCGGGAACGGCAAGCGCCGGAAGAGGCCCCACGTTACACGGCAGGCCGTAGCGAACCCAAAAAACTCTCCGCGCTGCTGGTGGAATGGAAGCTAGCGGCGTCGCGCAGCGAAGCGGAGCGGCTGATGAAACAGGGCGGCGTCGAGATCGACGGCACGCGAGCCGACGATGTCAAGAAGGAAATCGACTTGTCGAGGCCCGGCGAATTTTTGGTGCGCGCGGGCAAGAAAAAGTTTCTTCGCGTGGTCGTGGAATAGGCGCGCGGAATCTACGAGACTTCGACGAGCACCAGCGAAACGTCGTCGGACGGCGGGCCCTCACGGAAATCGGCTACGCGGTCGAGAATGCCCTGCTTCATCTGTCCGAAGGGCAGCAACGAAGCTTCGCGCACGAATTTCTGCACGCCCTCCACGCCCAGCATGTCACCTTGCGAGTTGAAGACGTCGGTGATTCCATCAGTGTAGAGCACCACGCGGTCGCCATGTTCGAGATCCACTTCGAGCGTCGCTTCCACGCCCACCGCTTCCGGCAGGGCTCCCAGCACCATGCTGCGCGATTCCAGCAACACCGGCTCTTGACCTGCCCGGGCGATCATGGCCGGAGGATGGCCCGCGCCGGCGAAAATCATCCGCCGCCCATCGCGGTCCACGCGCGCGGCGGCCACGGTGAAAAAGAAAACCGAACTTCCGATATTTCGCATGACGAAAGAGTTCAGATTCTGCAGCACCTGGCCCAGTGGCGCTCCGGTGCGAAACTGATTCATGGTCTCGCTGTAAATCCGGTTGGCCACCAGCGCCGAGCCGATGCCATGCCCTGAGACGTCGCAGACAAACAGATTCAAATGCCGCTCATCAAGTGGGCTAACCAGTCCGAAATCGCCGCCGATGCTGCGAACGGGATGAAAGAAGGCGTCAACGCGCAAGCTGCCCCAGACCATCGACTTTGGCGCGAGACTTTGCTGCACGCGCGCGGCCAGCGTCAGATCTTCTTCAATCTCGCGCTGGCGCTCTTCGAGTAAGACGTTGGCGGCGCGAAGTTTTTCCTCGGTCTGTTTCTGCTCGGTAATATCAATAAAGGTGACGATGCCAAACTGGCGGCCATCGGGATCTTCAATGCGTCGCGAACTCACGATGACCGGCATGCGCGTGCCATCTTTGCGCGGGAGAGTGTATTCAAAACGGTTGTGTCCGTCGCGAATCCCCTGATCTCGCTGCCTATCCAGCCAAATGCTTTCTTCAGGCGAATAAAAGCTCATGGGAGTCTGACCGACGAGTTCGCTGCCGGGCCTACTCAGCATTTCCTGGAGATTCTCGTTGACGTAGACGATGGTCGAGCAGTCGTCAACGATCATGACGCCCTCGTTGAGCGTGCCCAGAAGACCTTCGATTTGTTGCAGCCACTCCGGTTGAACGTCGTCCACACATGCTCCCGATGCGCCGGCCGGGCGGCGCTTGCCGCTATCTTACCGGAATAGCTCGAATCCGCCAAAAACGCAGGTTTTTGAGCGGCGGGACCAACTGCCGATTGGATGAAGTAGAATGGATGCAGGACGCGCAAAAAAAGTAGAGACCGCTGCCGCAATCGAGCGACGCTCCCATGAGTAAAAACGGACATCGTAAACCACCAGGGCCGCGCGGACTGCCGCTACTAGGTGTCGCGCTCGAGGTGCGTCGCGATGCGCTAAGGTCGCTGCAACGCTATGCGCGGGACTACGGCGACGTGGTGGTGCTGCCCGTCCTTAACCACAGGCGCATCTTCGTGAATCGGCCGGATCTGATTCAGCAGATGCTGCTCTTCCAACAGAACAAACTGCACAAGAGCGATCTGACCAAAGAAGTCGTGGGTCCTTTGCTGGGGCACGGACTACTGATCAGCGAAGGAGATTTCTGGCGGCGGCAGCGGCGGCTGGCGCAGCCCGCTTTTCACAAGCAGCGGGTGAACGAATATTCTTCGACGATGGTGGAGTGCGCTGAAACGCAAACCCGCGGGTGGCAGGAGGGGCAGCGCCGAGACGTGGCCGAAGAAATGATGGCGCTGACGCTGGAATCCGCCGTGCGCACGCTCTTCGGCACCACGCTTCCCGGCGAAGCCGAAGGTGTGGGCCGCGCGATGACATTTTTGATGCGTTACTCACTCGCGCGAGCGCGGGCGCCGATTCGCATTCCGGCAAGCTGGCCCACCAAGACCAATCTGCGCTCGCGGCGCGAATTCAAATATATGGACTCACTAATCTACCGGATTATCGGCGAGCGCCAGGCTCAAGCGAAGGGAAGTGATGGAGACGTATATGGAAACTCCAGCGAGTGTAGCGACTTGCTCTCCATGCTGATGGGCGCGATGGACGAAGACGGCAGCTGCATGACGCCGCAACAACTGCGTGACGAGACCATGACGCTTTTTATCGCTGGACACGAGACCACGGCGCTGACGCTGGCGTGGACATGGTACGCGCTCAGCCAAAATCCGGCGGCGGAAACACGGTTGCATCGGGAACTCGACTCGGTATTGGGCGGCCGTAAGCCGGAAGCGACCGACCTCGAGCGGTTGCCCTACCTGAGCGCGGTGGTCAGCGAAGTCCTGCGGCTTTATCCGGCGGCGTACATCATGGCGCGCACCACGATTGACGAGGTGCGACTGGATGTTTACGAATTTTCACCGGGTACGACAATTTTATTTTCTCAGTGGGTGATGCACCGCGACCCGCGATATTACGAAGCGCCGGAAGAGTTCCGGCCGGAGCGATGGCTAGAAGGCCTCGCCGCACGCTTGCCCGCGGGCGCTTATTTTCCGTTTGGCGATGGCCCGCGGCGCTGCATCGGGCAGGGGTTCGCGCTGCTGGAAACGTCCCTGGTAGTCGCGACCATCGCGCAGCGGTTCCGCTTTCGCCTGATCGCCAATCAGAAGGTCGCACCCGAACCGCTGGTGACGCTGCGCCCACACAACGGCATCCAGATGACCGTTCACGCGCGATGATTTCCACGCGAAGCCACTTCACTTCACGAATTCGCCCCGCCCACCATTTGCCCAGGGATCGTACGTCAAGCTAAAGCGGACGCGGTCAGGAATAGCCGGATGGTCGTAAAAGAGAAGTATGTCCAGACGGCTCGGATCCGGGTCCGCCAAATCCACGTCTCCCAAAATCTGAAACGAGTTTGCGGCCACTTGCCCAGAACCCGGCGTTAGCCCATGCGTGACTTCGAGGC
>JBAVQT010000595.1:0-2531 GCA_049694295.1 Candidatus Acidiferrales bacterium | reverse complement strand
GGAGTAATTCGCGAGCTGGAACCGCGAACGGTGATCCTTCCCTACTGGGAAGGGCGGCATCCGGACCACTACACGGCCGCGCAGCTTGGCTACGAGGCTTGCTTTATCGCGGGACTCAAGAACTACGCGATGGGAGGGAAAGCGTGGCGACCTTTCAAGATTTTGTACGCCGCGGCCTACGCGGACGTGCGGCCCACGCTGGCGGTAGACATCACGAAATATTACGAGCGCAGAAGGAAAGCGATCCTGGCGTACGGCTCGCAGTTTGCGCCGCCCAAGAAGGAGCGAGGAGGGCGGGTGGCGCTGCCGCTGGATGCATTGGAAGAGCGAATGAGCCTACAGGCCAGGCATTTTGGAGCGTTTATTGGAGTGAAATACGCCGAAGGCTATGTGGTGAAAGAAGTGATGCAGGTGACGGACGTGGTGGAACTGGCGGTGCGATCGATGTAGGAAAGCGCGGCGGCCGACGAAACTATTTGGCGCGACAATCGGCGCAAAGGCCGCCGACTTCGGTGCGGGTGACGGTGATTTCCATCTCGCAGTCGTGGGCAATCTGCTTCATCAGGGATTCATAGAGATCGGACTCGAATTCGCGGACCTTGCCGCACTTTACACAGGCCACGTGAATGTGGTCTCGCGGGCCATGGGATTCGTAGAAGTGGCGGTCGCCGCGAAGATGAAGAAGATCGAGTTCGTCAATCAGGCGGCGGCGCTTGAGAAGATCGAGCGTGCGGTAGACGGTGACGCGAGTGATGTCGGCGTCGATATTTTGAGCGCGCTCGAGAATCTCGGCGGCGTCGAGATGGCGGCGGGCGGATTCCATGACCTGGAGAATCACGCGGCGCTGGCGAGTGAGGCGAATCCCCTGCGAGCGAAGTTCACGCTGGAGGCGGCCCTGAGGGTCGTGATTGATGCGCTCGCCGGTGGAGACGCGATGTGCGGGGGTGCCTGGCATTTTCGCTCCGAGCCGATTATACCAAGGACCGAGGCGCGCGGGGATAACTGAGTGAGGTGCGAAGGTGATCCCGGAGCCGGCGCCGATCAGGATTCGTGGTCGCCAGCCGATTCGCGATGGGCGCGAGCCAGAAGATCGGCCGAGAGGCCCGCGGAGGCGGGAGGGGCCACGCGCGAAGCGCGCCGCCAATGGCGGATGACGAGCCACACCACAATGAAGGCGATCAGCGGAAGCGCAAAGGGCATTATCCAGGCGAGCCAATCGAAACCCTGCTTGGGCGGATCGACGAGGACGGTGGGACCGTACTGCGCGACGAAAGATTTTAGGATCGCGTCTTCGGATTGCCCGGCCGAAAGGCGTTTATCGATCTCCGCCATTTCCGAGCGTGCGACATCGCAAGGGCCGGCGAAGGCGCCTCCGGAGTGAACGCAGAGGCCGGCAGCGTCATTGCATCCGCCGCACATGCACATCACATTCTTTCCAATGGCTTTGGCGCGAGGGGATGGATTCTGCTGAGCTCCGGCGGAGCAAGCTACAAGCATCGCGAGAAGCAGCAGTGCGCCGCAGAGTGCGCGGCGACGGCTGGCTCGAAGCGGAGCGCGGCTAGTCATGGGAGCGAGACCGAGTGGCCGATGGAGATAGCGCCGGGGCCGCGCGGCCAGCGGCGATCTCCGCCACGGACCCGGGCCAAGAAGCGTCCGAGACGGGCCGGAGCACCATCGCGGCACGACGGTTGGGTAGCAGGGCAATTATGGTGCCGAGAACGACGACGATGCCACCGAACCAGATGAACTTGACGAGCGGAATGATGTAGGCGTGAATCACAGGCCGGCCGGACTCGGGATCACGACCGGCGTAAACGACGTACAGATCGCGAAGCGGATTTGAGGCCACCGCAACCATGGTTTCCGTAACCTGCGAGGCGAGGAAGAGCCGGCGCTGGGGATAGAGCATGGTCTGCGAATGACCGTTGCGGAAAACTTCCAGAGTGGCGCGATCGGCGTGATAGTTGCTGTTGCTAACCTCGTCGAAATTCTGGCAGAGAATGGTGTAGGAACCGATAGTGAGCTTGTCGCCGGGCGCCATCTCTTTTTGAATATCCACGTTGAATGGCCGGCCGGCAATGCCAATGAAAACCAGAATTATGCCGAAGTGGACGATGTAGCCGCCGTAGCGGCGGGTGTTGCGCATGGTCAGTTCGAGGGCGGCGTAGACGAGGTTGGCACCATCGCGGGAAGCGATCACGCGCGCGCCGCGATAGAACTCGGATGCGATGGTGAGGGTCACGAAAACCGACAGCGTCAGGCAGATGAGCGAGTAGACGTTGCGAAAGCCAAAGATGCCGGCGACGATGCCCGCCAGAATGCCGCCCGCCAGCGGCCAGGCGAAATTTCTCTTGAGCGCGTCGAAAGAGGTCTTGCGCCAGGCGAGCAGCGGCCCAACTCCGGTGAGAAAAATTAGAAAGAGAGCGATGGGGACGTTGACGGTGTTGAAAAAGCGCGGGCCCACACTGATCTTATTGCCCTGAAACCATTCGGAGATTACGGGAAAGAGTGTGCCCCAGAGGACGGCGAAG
>JBAVQT010000594.1:0-5527 GCA_049694295.1 Candidatus Acidiferrales bacterium | reverse complement strand
TCACTGGCTCGCCCAAGGAAGTCGCCGCCAAGCTGGTGGAGAAATTGCGGCACGAAGCGCGCGTGCTATAGACGCTGCGAACGGATGCAACGATGAAAATACTTTTGATTACCGAGCAGCGCGAAGCGAAATGGAACAAGACCAGCTTTGAAACGCTGGCCGCCGCGCAGCAGATCGCGCAGGCTACGGGCGGCACGGTTTCAGGCGTGGTGATCGGCAAAGGCGTGGCTGCTTTGGCCGATGAGCTGGCCGCGTATCAACTGAATGAAGTGCTTCTTGTGGAGCACGACCTGCTCGAGCAATACACACCCGACGGATTTTCGATTGCGCTGCGGCAGGTGATCGAAGCGGCGCGGCCCGATCTGGTGCTGCTGCCGCATACCTATCAGGTGCGCGATTTCGCGCCGAAACTGGCGGCGTCGCTGGGCAAGGGCATGGTGGGCGACTGCATCGCTTACCGCAATGAAAACGGTAGACTGGTTTTCGTGCGGCAGATGTTTCAGGGACGCACCAACGCGGACGTCACGTTTGTTGGCGACGGGCCGTGGATCGTGTCGTTTCAATCGAGCGCGTTTCGCGCCGATCTGGCCGCGAAGCACGTGAGCGGCAAAGCGCCGGTGAAAGCTGCGGCCGTCGAGCTGAAGCCCGAGCAGATTCGTACCAAGCCCCTCGATCTTTTCCGCGAGGCGAAGCAAGCGGTGGACCTGACGCAGGCCCCGATCCTGGTGTCCGTCGGGCGAGGGATCAAGGCGCCCGAAAATATTCCGCTGGTGGAAAAACTTGCGAAAGCGATGGGCGGCGAAATCTGCGCTTCGCGGCCGATTTGCGACGAGGGCTGGCTGCCCATGGACCGGCAGATCGGCAGCTCGGGGCAGACGGTGGCGCCAAAACTGTATCTCGCGCTGGGGATCAGCGGCGCGATCCAGCATGTGGTAGGAATGAAAGGATCGCGCACAATTGCGGCGATCAACAAAGACGCGAACGCGCCGATCTTTGAAATTGCGGATTATGGGATCGTCGGCGACCTCTTCGAAATCGTGCCCGCGCTTACCGAAGAACTCGAAAAACCGCACTGACCCCCTGCCGCATATCGCATTCCCATTTCGTTCGCGCCGCTTGCATTCGGGCGCTGCGCTACGAGTGACCTGCGGCTTAGGCTGCGGGACTCGCGGCTGGGGCGGAGTCGGGGCGGAAATTGCGGATTACTTCGAGGATCTGCTCGCCGTAGCGCTCGGCCTTAATCTCGCCGATTCCGGGGACGCTGAGAAGTTCGTGCATCGAGCGCGGAACGATTTCGCAGAGCGCGTCGAGAGTCGTATCGTGCATCACGATGAATGCGGCAATATTTTGTTCCTTGGCGATGGCGCGGCGCCATTCGCGAAGATGCGCGCGCAAACCGTTGCTCGCGCCGGGTGCTGAGCCGGATGGATTGGGTTTCGCCGCGCCCCACCAGGCGCCGCGCGTGGTCCTCGGCGACGGCGGTGACTTCATTTCCAGCTGCATTTCCGCCGCAGGACGCGCTATTGGCGGCGAGGGCCGGTAATGGGCGGGCGCGCGCTCCGGGAATTTCGGCGGCGTGCTCACGGTTGCTGGCTTCGTCCGCTTCGGTTTCGACTTGCGGCGCGAAGCGCGCGGCTTTTCCATTTCACGCGTCCACCACGCGGGGAGATATCCACAAACGTCGCAGGCGCCGCAGGATTCCCATTTTTTGGTTTCGCCGAAGTGGGCGCAAATCTGCAAATGGCGGCAGATGGTGGAGTCGACGAAGCCGCGAATCTCGTTGTAGCGGTCCCACGCGCGATTTCGTTCGGCCTGGTCGGTGATTTGCTGCGCGAAATGAGCGAGCAAGCCCGCATCGCGCTTCTGCCAGAGCATCACACAATCAGCCGGCTGCTCATCACGCCCGGCGCGGCCCGCCTCCTGGTAAAACTGCTCGATGGATTTCGGCAGTGAAAGATGAATCACTGCGCGCACCGCACTTTTGTTGATGCCCATTCCAAAAGCGACGGTGCCGACGAGAATATTTTCGTCGTCGGCCATCCAGCTTTCGTGGCTTTTGGTGCGGTCGGCTGCGTTCATCTTGCCGTGATAGCCGATCGCTGGGAATCCTTCGGCTTGCAGAGACTCGACGGTCTCCTCGACGCGAGCGATAGTGGGCGCGTAGACGATCACGCTCTGGCCCGCGTAGTGTCGCAAGGCGCGCAACAGCAGCTCCTGCTGGCGCGCCGAAGAAGTTTCGTGGACCACGTAGCGCAGGTTAGCGCGGTGAAAACTGGCGATATATTTGTCGGGAGCGCGGAGCTTGAGTTGCGCGATGATGTCGTGCCGGACATGCTTTGTGGCGCTGGCGGTGAAGGCGGCGATTGGTTTTTCGGGGAAGCGCTCGCGCAGACCGCTCAGCAGGCGATATTCGGGTCGAAACTCGTGCCCCCACTCCGAGATGCAGTGAGCTTCGTCGATTGCGAACAAGGAGATGGGCACGGTTTGCAGCCAGGCGTGAGTGTCGGCGCGGGCCAGACGCTCAGGCGAAATATAAAGCAGGCGATACTCGCCGCGCCCGGCTCGCTTGACGATCTCGGATTGTTCGCGCTGGCCGAGCGAGCTATTCAGGAACGCCGCGGGAATTCCCATCTGCCCAAGCTGCGCCACCTGATCCTGCATCAGCGCCATCAGCGGCGAAATCACCAGCACGGTCTGGCCCGGCGAGAGCGCCGCCGGCAACTGGTAACACAGCGATTTCCCGCCGCCCGTGGGCATCACCACGCAGGTGTCGCGTCCGGCCAGCAGGCTGCGCACGACGCGATCCTGCAGTGGACGAAACGCGCTGTGGCCCCAGTAGCGCTTGAGCGCCGCGAGCAATTCGACTTCGGAAGCCATTCCTAGAGTATAGGGGCAGACTGAATTTCGAGGAGGGCAAGTTCCGCGCACTCGCGAGCCCAAGGAATTTTACTTTAGCTTGGCCAGATCAAACGTGGTCTTCGCCGTGCGTCCATCGGGCATCTGCACGGCGACCGTCAATGGCTCCGCCTCGATTGTTTCTGGGCGCACCTCGATCTCGATGTGCTGTCCGATACTCACCGGCTGCCAGACGTCAAATCCATCGAGATCCTGCGGAAAAATTGCGCTGGCTTGCACCGATACCGGCTTCACTTCCTCGTCATTCTGGATCAAGGCGATTTTCAAGTCCTGGGCCGGGGCGATGGCTCGTACGCGCACGTCGCCGGAATCATCAATCTCGGCGTTCGTGAGAACCGGCGTGAAGTAAAGGTCCAGGCGCACCAGCACGGTCACCGGCCTGCCCAGAAAATCCTGCATCGCATCCTGATTGTTGTAGTGCGGCCCCTGCGCGCAACGCTCGGCGACTCGCAGGTAAGGAGTCACCATGGAGACCTGCGGCACGTTCGTGCCGGCGGCGAGGTCCGGCAGCGCGTGGCTGTAGAGCGCCCAGGTTTGCGCGTTCTCGTTGTTTGCATTCGTGCCCAGAAAACAAGCATCGCGAATGGTGGTCGAATTGAGCGGATATTGATACGGCATCGCGCGGAGAGGCTCCGGGAGGAGCGTGGCTAGGGCGCCGAGCGCGAAGACCAGCGCCCATGTAACTCGATGGTTCCTCCGCCGTCCCGCCATGGTTCCGCTCCTCTGCCGCTTTGCCTTCTTGGACGCTCTAAACGCCTGTTCGGGTGCGCAGCTGTTCCGATCATACACGTCCAGCGCCTGGTCCGAGAAAACGGACGACCCTCACGGCGCTCGCGGGTCCGAGCGGGAAGACTGGGCGGGGACGTAGCGGCGGCTTCTGGTAAAATGCCGGCATGAACACGGAACCGGAAACTGGCGCGGGGCCGGACGCGGCAGGCTCGCCTGTCGCGGATTTGCGCACCCTCACGCTGCGCACCTATGCGGCGTCGGACGCTTTCGTGGTGGAGTGCCGCGGGCCGCTGATCGCGGAAACGGGCGCGCACTTGAAAACGGAAGTGAAGTCGCATCTGCCCCACCAGCGCCGCATCGTGCTGGACCTCAAGGATGTGCACCGCATGGACAGTTCCGGGCTTGGCGTGTTGGTGGGACTGTATATTTCCGCGCGGCACGGCAAAGTGGAATTCGCGATCGCCAATGTGAGCCGGCCGGTGCGCGACCTGCTGGGGCTTTCCAACCTCATCGAAATCTTCGAACTCTGCGGGCGGCACGGCATCCGGATGCCCTGAGCACGCAGCCGCGCAACGCGCGGAACCGACCGCCGCTGCGCGCCGTCTAATCGTGCAAGGAGCGCGGCCGCGATGAATACCCGCCCGCCATTAGTGATGAGCGCAATTCTTGCCGGCGCGCTGCTGGTCGTGCCTGCGTTCGCCTATCAGTATCCATTGTCATCCAGCGCGATTCGCGAAGCTTATCTGGTTGGAACAGCAGACGATAATGGCAGCCGTGCGGCGCGAGCCGCGTACAAGCACGTGCTATTTGATGTGACGCTCGATGCCTACACTTCCGCGGTTTCCATTTCAACGCCTTACAGCCAGGTAGCCGCATGGGCGAGCGAAATGCCCAACCACGATTCGCAGGGGGCGGTGAAGTGGTTTCAGGGCCGGCCAGCTGATTTTATCGTGCATGCGGACATCTATTTCCTACCCGACGAATCCGATCCGGACTCACTGACCAGGATTCAGATATTTCAACATGACAAGGAAATCATGCCGCAGAGCGCGACTCGCGAGCCGCTCTTCCCGCAGCATGGCGGAGATTTCATGGACACCGCGGTGATCGGCCAGCACGTGGAGCTCGACTACGACCCCGCAGCGTTCGATTCCTCGCCGCTCACGATCACAATTGATGTGCCTGGAGGCCAGCACGCCGAAACATCCTTCGATCTCGGAAAGCTGAAGTAACGCGACGGCGACTTCGCCGCGGCTGCGGAAGCGTGGCGCGCGGTTCTGATAAGATGGCGTGGACATGACCGATCAGCCCCCACGCGAAACTCTGGAAGCGGACGTACTCATCATCGGCGCGGGGCCTGCGGGCCTTTCCTGCGCGCTGCATCTCTCAAATCTAATCGAGGAGCACACCGCCGCGAGAAAATCTCCCTCGCTTTCGGCGGAAAATATCTACGTGCTCGAAAAGGCGCGCGAAATCGGGGCGCACCAGCTTTCGGGCGCGATCATGGACCCTCGCGGGCTGCGCGAACTGGTTCCCGACTTCGAGAAAACCGCGCCGCTGGATACTCCGGTGACCGGCGACGCGGCCTACTACTTCACGGAAGGCGGCTCGTGGAAATCTCCAATCACGCCACCGCCGCTGGCGAATCACGGCAACTATATCGTCTCGCTCAATAAGCTGGTGAAGTGGCTGGGCGGCCTGGTGGAAAAAAAAGGCGTCAACCTCTTCACGCAATTCGCGGGTAAAGATTTGCTGTACGAGAAAAACGGAATCGCCGGCGTCTTGACCGAAGACAAAGGCGTCGGCAAGAACGGCAAGCCCAAGGACAACTTCACGCCCGGCTACGAGCTGCGCGCAAAAGTGACAGTGCTCGCCGAAGGGC
>JBAVQT010000593.1:0-8116 GCA_049694295.1 Candidatus Acidiferrales bacterium | reverse complement strand
ACTTCCGACGTGGCGGGAGACGGCACCACCACGGCAACCGTGCTGGCGCAGGCTATCTTCCGCGAGGGCGTGAGGACTTTGGCGGCTGGCGCAAATCCGATGGCTGTGAAGCGCGGCATTGAAAAGGCGGTGGCAGTTGCCGTCGGAGAAATCAAGAAATTCCGCAGGGACGTAAAGGGCGAGATGATCGTCCAGGTGGGCACCGTCAGCGCGAACAACGACAAGCACATCGGCGGGATCATCGCGGACGCCATGAAGAAGGTGGGCAAGGACGGCGTGATTACCGTCGAAGAATCGAAAACCATGGAGACGGCGCTGGAGGTGGTCGAAGGGATGCAGTTCGACCGCGGGTATCTCTCGCCGTATTTCGTCACGTCGCCGGAGCGCATGGAGTGCGTGCTGGAAGATGTTTACATCCTGATCCACGAAAAGAAGGTCAGCTCCCTGCGAGACCTGCTGCCGCTGCTCGAACAGACCACCAAGATGAACAAGCCACTATTGATCATCGCAGAAGATGTGGAAGGTGAGGCTCTGGCAACTCTGGTAGTGAACAAGCTGCGGGGAACCCTGCAATGCGTTGCGGTGAAGGCTCCCGGCTTTGGCGATCGCCGTAAGGAGATGCTCGAAGACGTCGCCATTCTGACGGGCGGCAAAGCGATCAGCGAAGATCTGGGCATCAAACTGGAAAATGTGAAGATCGAAGAGTTGGGGCGCGCCAAGAAAGTGATCATAGATAAGGACAACACCACGATCATCGAGGGCGCGGGCAAAGCCACCGAAATCGAAGGCCGCATCAAGCAGCTTCGCGCGCAGATCGAGGACTCCAGCTCGGACTACGACAAGGAAAAACTGCAGGAACGCCTGGCGAAATTGGTCGGCGGCATCGCCGTGATTAAAGTGGGCGCCGCAACCGAGACGGAATTGAAGGAGAAGAAGGCTCGCGTCGAGGATGCCATGCACGCCACGCGCGCCGCGGTTGAGGAAGGCATCGTTCCCGGAGGCGGCGTGGCGCTGCTTCGCTGTATTCCTGCGCTGGAGAAGCTGAAGCTCGAGGAAGACGAGGCCGTGGGAGTCAACATCGTGAAACGCGCTCTGGAAGAGCCCGCACGTCAAATCGCGCAGAACGCCGGGCACGAAGGGGCCGTGATCATCGGCCGCGTGCGCGATTCGAAGGAAGAAAACTTCGGATTTAACGCAGAGACCGGAGAATTCGGCGATATGATTAGGGCTGGCGTGATTGATCCGGCCAAGGTCACTCGCCTGGCATTACAAAATGCAGCTTCCATCGTCGCGTTGATGTTAACGACGGAAGTTTTGATCGCCGACATCAAGGAAGACGAGGAAGCGGCGGCTGCAGGGGCGGGCCATGGTGGCGGCATGTACTAAATCAGACGCACTCATTCCACCGCGTCGAGGCGTCTGGCGGCGAGTCAGCATATGAACTCGCCGCTGGTCGCAAGGCCATCCGCTAAGTTCGGCGAACGCCGGTCTCCAATTAGCGCGGATGGCTTTTTTGTTTTTGAAGAGTCTCGCGCGATCTCGCCAGGAATTTAGCCCGCTATGCCGGCTTTCTAGAATGAACAAGAACCAACCAATCCCCACTTTCCTTAGCGAACCGGAAGAGCCGATCCTCGCTGAACTATTCAGCCTGGAACGGCTCGAGCAACACGCCGAAAGCCTCGCCGCGGCCCAAACGGTCACCAGCCCCACCAGCCGAGGGCGCCCGCTTGTACCGCGAGTTATGGATAACGGCCGCGTCCTGCTGGATTCCTACCGCGCCACGGCTCGCGCGGTTCAGGCCGGCCAGGCGATAACGCCCGCGGCCGAGTGGCTGGTGGATAATTTCCACATCGTTGACGAACAACTGCGCGAAATCCGAGACGATTTGCCGGTTGGTTTTTATCATAAGTTGCCCAAGCTCGCCTCGGGCCACCTGCAGGGCTACCCGCGCGTCTTCGGAGTAGCGTGGGCTTACGTGGCCCACACCGACAGCCGATTTGATCCGGAGGTATTGCAACGCTTCGTGAGGGCGTACCAGCGGGTGCAACCGCTCACGATCGGTGAGCTTTGGGCCGTGGCCATCACCCTGCGCGTCGTGCTAGTGGAAAATCTGCGCAGGATCGCGGAGCGAATCATTCGCAGCCGCGCCGCGCGGCAGGAAGCGGATGCGCTGGCCGATAGCCTGCTCGGCACGGGCGATCAAACCGAGATACTTCCGGTTCTCCAGCGGTTCGATAAAAAACCTCTAGACCGGGCGTTTGCCGTACAGCTGGTCCAGCGCTTGCGCGATCTCGATCCCAAGGTGCGCCCGGTGCTGATTTGGCTGGATCAACGGCTTGCCGAGACAGGAACCAACGCGGATGAAATGGTCCGCTCCGAGCACCAGCAACAAGGTGTGATGAGCGTTTCGGTCCGCAACATCATCACCAGCATGCGCTCGATTTCCGCGTTTGATTGGCAGGAATTCTTCGAGAGCGTCAGTCTGGTTGACGAAATTCTACGCAGCGACACCTCCTTCGCCGACATGGATTTTGCTACGCGCGACGATTACCGCCACGCGATTGAAGATCTCTCGCGCGGGTCCAGCTATTCCGAAATCGAAGTGGCCAAGCGCCTGGTGCGGCGAGTAAAGCAAGCCAATCCCGGCGCGCGGGAAGACTCGATCGGTGACAAGCCAAACCGCGACCGTCGTACCGAGCCTGGCTACTACCTTATTTCTCGAGGTCGCTTGGCCTTCGAGCGAGAACTCGGTTTCCACCTCACCTGGAAACGCTGGTTGTTGCGTTTGTACATTCAAGGCGCAGTGCCCGGTTATCTGGGAACCATTGCGATCGTTGCCGCGATGATTCTGGCGCTGCCGCTGCGGCATGCCTACGAAGCAGGCATGACCGTAAGGGCCCTTTGGCTTATGGCTGTGCTGGCGGTGGTGCCTGCTTCGGATCTGGCAATCGCACTGATCAATCGGTTGGTGACGGGTCTGCTGGGGCCGCGGAGGTTACCGCGCATGGAGTTGCGCGGCGGCATCCCCAAGGACTTGCGAACTATTGTGGTGATGCCGACGCTGCTTACGTCGCAGGCGGAAGTTACAGAGCTGGTCGAGCGCTTGGAAGTGCACTATCTGGCGAATCCCGATGGAGACTTGCGCTTCGCGCTGCTCTCGGATTGGGAGGATGCCGCATCCGAATCGCTACCGGCCGACGATGATCTCCTTTCCACCGCCGTGGAAGGAATTGGACGCCTGAACAAACGCTATGGCCCTGCTCCCGATAATGGCGAACGCTTTTTGCTGCTGCATCGCAAGCGCGTTTGGAACGAGCGCCAAGGCAAGTGGATGGGATGGGAACGCAAACGGGGGAAACTTGAGGAGTTGAACCGGTTTCTGCGTGGCGCAACAGACACCACGTTCATTCCCGTCGCAGGCCAGCCTCTGGTGCAGCTCGAAGGGGTTCGCTACGTGATTACCCTGGACGCGGATACCCGCTTGCCGCGGGGCGCGGCCTGCCGCCTGGTCGGCACCATGGCGCACCCTCTCAATCGGCCGCAGTTCAGCGCTCGCGAGGGACGGGTGGTCGAAGGGTATGCCCTGGTGCAGCCACGCATTACTCCCACCCTGCCGCTCGATCACGAAGGTTCACGCTGCCAAAAAATATTTTCAGGTCCAGGCGGCATCGATCCATATTCTTCGGCCGTTTCCGATGTCTATCAGGATCTGTTTCGAGAAGGCTCATACACCGGAAAAGGGATTTACGACGTTGATGCGTTCGAGGCGGCCTTGGCAGGCAAGGTGCCTGAAAACGCACTGCTGAGTCACGATCTTCTGGAGGGCATTTTCGCTCGTGTGGCGCTGGCCACCGACGTCGAACTATTCGAAGAATTCCCATCACGATATGAAGCTGTGGCCGCACGACAGCACCGTTGGGCGCGGGGAGATTGGCAACTCCTTCCCTGGTTATTTGGGCGCGCGCCACTGGAAGCAGGAGAACGGAATCCGGTGGTGATTCCGGCCATCGGCCGCTGGAAGATGCTCGATAATCTGCGCCGCACGCTCTCAGCTCCCACGGCTTTCCTCACTTTGGTGGTCGGCTGGCTGATGCCGCCGGTGTCTCCCTGGATATGGACGCGATTTATTCTGGCGACGATTGCGATTCCCGCCCTGTTGCCATTTCTATTCGGCCTGAATCCGCGCCGGACGGGTATTTCGAAGCGCAGCCATCTCCGGGGCGTGGTCAGCGATCTGATACTCGGCGCTTCGCAGATCGGCTTGACGCTGACATTCCTCGCCTACCAGGCATGGCTGATGTCCGACGCGATTCTGAGGACTCTCGGGCGTTTGTTTCTCACCCACAGGAATCTGCTCGAATGGGTGACGGCGGCCCAGACCAGGTTTGCAGCCGATTCCAAACTGACCACGGTCTACAGACGCATGAGTGGCGGAGTTCTGCTCGTGGTGGCCGTGGTCATCGCAGTGGCTCTGGGACGACACCAGGCTCGATTTGCCGCGCTTCCATTCATCGTGCTTTGGGCTGCCGCTCCGGCCTTGGCGCGGTGGATCAGCTTGCCGGCGCGAGCCCATGGAGCAAGCCAGTTGTCGCCCGCTGACGCCAGCGCCCTCCGACTGATTTCCCGGCGCACTTGGCGTTTTTTTGAATCCTTCGTCACGGCTGCGGACCATTGGTTGCCGCCCGATAATTTTCAGGAAACTCCGAAACCCGTTACCGCTCACCGAACCTCGCCGACGAACATCGGCATTTATCTGCTTTCGACCGTCTCCGCCTGGGACTTCGGATGGCTGGGCACGCTGGCCACCGTCGAGCGGCTGGAAGCCACCCTGGCCACGATGAGCCGCATGGAAGTATTCCGCGGGCACTTCTACAATTGGTACGACACACGCGATCTTCGTCCGCTGGAGCCTCACTACGTCTCTTCCGTGGACAGCGGAAATCTTGCCGGACATCTGCTCACTCTCGGAAACAGCTGCCGCGAGTTGATTGAGACTTCGCCCCTTTCATCGCGCGTTACTTCCGGGATGGAAGACTCGATTCGCCTGTTGCGCGAAGCGCTGGCCGGTATAGCCGGCACGCCGCGCTCGCAGATCGCCACCCGCAAACAGCTGAGCAATGCCATCGAGGCGATGGCTGTCTCGCTGGACACCATCCCGGTTGATTCCATTGATTGGGCGATTCGTTTTGCGGAGTGGAGAGCACACGCCCAAACCGTGGATGACATCGCGCAAGCTCTGATGCAAGAACTGGGAGAATCTCCTCAATGTGAATTGAGCGTTTGGTCTGCCGCATTGAGGGCCTGCGTCGAGAGCCACGCGGTGGATGCGGAAATCCTAATTCCGTGGGCGAGCAAAGATTCCGATCAGATCGCAGCCATGGCGGATCTTCGTCGAGACCGGGCGCCCGAATGGATCGCGATCGAACCGTTCCTGCAGTCTGTTCTTAAGCTCTCGGACGCCCCGGACCGCTTTGAGTCCGCTTTGCAGGCGCTGGCTGCGCTGCGCGCCCGCCTGCGCGATAGTTTTCCGGACGAAAGAGACACGATCGCGCGAACTGATGCGCTCGCCGAAATCCTGAGACTATCGGCTGCGGATGCCGCCGTGCTCATTCGCCGGCTTTCGGCGATCGCGCAGGCAGCCGATCGAATGCTTCAAGCGATTGACTTCCGTTTCTTGTTCGATGAAAAGCGCAAGCTTTTCTCCATCGGTTATCGCTCCGCGGACGGTAGCCTGGATTCAAATTGCTACGATCTGCTGGCTTCCGAGGCGCGCCTGGCAAGCTTCATTGCCATTGCCAAGGACGAAGTGCGGCCGTCACATTGGTTCCGGCTGGGCCGCGCGCTAACTCCCGTCAGCCGCGGCTCCGCGCTGATCTCCTGGTCAGGCTCGATGTTTGAATATCTGATGCCGGTCCTGGTGATGCGCTCCCCGGCGGGAAGCCTGTTGAGCCAGACCTACGAGTTGGTGGTGCGCCGGCAGATTGAATATGGCGCGGAGCGCGGCGTGCCCTGGGGAGTGTCCGAGTCCGCATACAATGCGCGCGATCTCGACCTTACCTATCAATATTCCAGCTTTGGTGTTCCCGGCTTGGGACTCAAACGCGGCCTCAGCGAGGATGTGGTCATCGCGCCTTACGCCACGGCGCTCGCCGCCATGATTGATCCGGTCTCGGCCATGAAAAATTTTGGAAGGCTCGAAGCCGCCGGCGGAAGTGGCGCATACGGTTTCTACGAAGCCCTGGATTACACCAGCTCACGTTTGCCCGAGGGCGAAAAGGTCGCGATTGTGCGCACCTACTTTGCGCACCATCAGGGGATGTCGTTAATCGCCATTTCCAATGTCCTCAATAATGGCGCGATGCGCGGGCGATTTCACGCCGAGCCGATGGTGCAGGCCACCGAACTGCTCTTGCAGGAGCGCACCCCGCGAGACGTCCTGGTTTCTCGGCCTCGCGCGGAGGAAGTAACTGCCGCCGCACAAGTTCGCGAACTCGTGCCTCCCGTGCTGCGCCGATTTACGACTCCGCATACTCCCACTCCCCGCACGCACCTGCTTTCCAACGGAAATTATGCCGTGATGATCACCGCGGCGGGCTCAGGCTACAGCCGCTGGAGAGATATTGCCATCAGCCGCTGGAGAGAGGACGCCACCCGCGATTGCTGGGGCAGCTATATTTTTCTTCGTGACACGCAATCCGGCCGGATCTGGTCGGCGGGTTTCCAGCCGACCAGCAGCGAACCGGACTCTTACGAAGTTTCCTTCTACGAGGACCGCGCCGAATTCATAAGGCGCGACAGTTCGCTGACCACCATGCTTGAAGTGATCGTTTCGCCCGAAGACGATGCGGAAATCCGGCGCGTTTCTATCGCGAACAGCGGAACACGCACTCGCGAAATTCAGGTTACCTCTTACGCCGAGATTTGTCTGGCATCGCAAGGAGCCGACATAGCTCATCCGGCGTTTTCAAATCTCTTCGTGCAGACTGAATTTGTTCCGGACGTCGGCGCGCTGCTCGCCACGCGTCGTCGGCAATCCGATAAAGAGACTCTCGTTTGGGCGGCGCACGTGGTTGTCGTGGAAGGTGAGACTGCCGGTGAGACACAGTACGAGACTGACCGAGCGCGCTTTATTGGTCGCGGCCACGACATCGCTAGCCCCGTTTCCATTACCGACGGCCGCCCGCTCTCAAATACGGTCGGTCCCGTGCTCGATCCCATCTTCAGTTTACGGCGCACCGTGCGAATTCCTCCGGGAGGGAAAGCGCACATCTCTTTCTCCACCATCGTCGCTCCCGATCGTGAGCAGGTGCTGGATCTCGCCGATAAGTATCGCGGCGCAAAAACATTTGAGCGCACGCTCGATCTCGCGTGGACCCAGGCGCAAGTGCAACTTCAACATTTGGGCGTCAGTCTGGACGAAGCTCATATATTTCAGCGCCTCGCCAACTCCGTGTTGTACTCCGATCCCTCGCTGCGACCGTCTTCCGATCTGCTGAGCCTCACCACTCTGGAGCAGTCCGCTCTATGGGCGCAGGGAATTTCTGGCGATGTTCCCATTGTGGTCGTGTGTATTGACGACGAGGAAGATCTTGAGATCGTCCGTCAATTATTGCGCGCTCACGAATACTGGCGCATGAAACAGCTGTCCGCGGATCTGGTCATCGTCAACGAAAAGGCTCCTTCCTATTCTCAGGATTTGCAGGGCTCTCTGGATGACCTCGTCCGTGGCAGCCGGCTGCGGCTCTCTCCGGACACGGACCAATCGCGCGGACGTATTTTCCTGCTGCGGGCCGACCTGATATCTTCGCGCGAACTGTCGCTGCTTCAAACGGTGGCACGGGCCGTGCTCTTCAGCCGGCGCGGAACCCTGTCCGAGCAGGTCACTCGCGCGCAACGCCCGGAGTCCTTCGCGTATCCAATCCGCCGAGCCTCCGGTCCCGCAAAACGCCTGGACGTGCCGCTTCCTCAGCAGGCCCTCGACTCCTTCAATGGTCTGGGCGGTTTCGCCGATAAGGGACGAGAATATGTGACCGTGCTCGCCGAGGGTGTTCGCACTCCCGCGCCTTGGATCAACGTGATTGCGAATCCCTCGTTTGGTTTCCTGGCTTCGGAATCC
>JBAVQT010000592.1:0-2055 GCA_049694295.1 Candidatus Acidiferrales bacterium | reverse complement strand
TGACCGTTTTTGTTTTAGGAACGTCCACTTCGATCCCCGATTGCAGGATCGGCGCGGTAATCATGAATATGATCAGCAGCACCAGCACCACGTCGATGAACGGCACCATGTTGATCTCGGAAAGCGTCGAGCCGTTCGAGTTGTCGCGATTGATTTGGGGCATCGGTTGCTCGATTACAAAATCTCTACGCTCCGCCTGAATGGCGCTTTGACTGCCCGATTTCTCTTGTTGTTATAGATGCGCACCGGCTTCGCCCGATGCCCGCCCGCAAATCTGTTTCCGTGAAATATCGATTAGTTGTAGAGCGTTTCGATTTTGGCGACGAACTCGGCGGCGAAATTGTCCATGCGCGCCGCGATGCCGCGAATTTTCGAGAGATAGTGGTTGTACGCAATTACCGCGGGAATCGCGGCCGCCAGTCCGGCAGCCGTGGTGATCAGCGCTTCGGCAATACCCGGAGCTACGGCGCGCAAACTCGCCGCGCCGGCGTCGCCCAGCCCGGCAAAAGCATCCATCACGCCCCACACCGTGCCGAAAAGTCCAATGAACGGCGAGACAGACCCGGTCGTCGCCAGCCACGACATTCCCTTTTCCAGCCGCCGCACTTCATCGCCCGCCGCCACCTGCATCTCCACGCCAACGGCTCGTGGATTTTTTAGCTTGTTCGGTGCGGTTAAGGGCGGAGTTCCTGCCGGAGCGGGACGGTGCGACGACCCGAGTTGCGCTTCCAATTCGCGGTAGCCCGCTTCGTAGACCACCACCATCGGGCTGCCGCCCGCGCCCACCCGCAGCGTGTTCGGTTCGGGCAATCCGCGCCCCGATCGGAAAAGTTGCAGGAAACGCGTTGTCTGAGATTCGATGCGGCTGAAGCCGCCGTACTTTTGAAAGATGATCGCCCACGATACGAGCGAGAGGATTAGCAGGATGAGTAGGACAGATCGAGCCACCCAGCCGGTCTGATCAAGCAATGTCCCCAGGCGGCTGTCGAAGAAGAGTAAAGCCAGTCCAGAAATTGTTGCCTCCCTGACGAAAAAAGTATTTTTGCTGGACGATTTCAAACGTAGCACACGCGCCGAACGAGGGGCAAGGAAGAATCCAGAAGAATCGCGCGCGCCGCGTGATAGATAACAGGTAATTCGTGTATGGCGATTGCCGCGTGGCGATGCGTGAATGGTGCTAAAATCGCCGCGGGACGTAATCGCGGTGCGCTCGCGACCACTCGCTCGTTGATCGAGGCGAATGAACGAATTGATTGAATGACCAGACCGTTTGATATCGGAATTGAAGAGCTGCGTACCTCTGCAGCCTCCGCTGCGCCCCATGTGAACGCCGCCGACACTTTATTCGCGCAGGCTCCTCCCCGCGCGCCGCAAAATCTCCCCAATCCCTTGGCGCGTTCCTCTCACGATAGCTCGGCTGCCAAGAGTTTTTTTATCGAGACCTTCGGTTGCCAGATGAATGACCACGATTCAGAGAAAGTTTCGGGCGTTTTGCTCGGTCGCGGATATCGCGAGGTCTCCACGCCGCAGGAAGCCGATCTCCTGCTGTACAACACTTGCAGCATTCGCGAGAAAGCCGCTCAAAAAGTCTTCTCCCGCCTCGCCGATTTCAAGTGGGACGCCAAGGCCAGCCGGAAAGTGATCGGCGTGCTCGGTTGTGTCGCCCAGCAGGAAGGCGAGGAAATTTTCGAGCGCGCGCCCTGGGTCAGCCTCGTTTGCGGCTCCGCCAGTTATCGAAGGTTGCCAGAACTAATACAGCAAGTCGAGACCGGCGGTCGCCGCGTCACCGGCCTTTCGCTCGATACCCAGGAAACTTTTGAAACCGAGATCACGCGACGCGACAATCCCTATCGCGCCTATCTGACGATCATCGAAGGCTGCGACAAGAACTGTTCGTATTGCGTGGTGCCGTTCACGCGCGGGCCGGAGCGGAGCCGCACGAGCGCGAGTGTGATGGAAGAAGCGAAACGGCTGGCTGATTCCGGTTATACCGAGATCCAGTTGCTGGGGCAGAACGTGAACAGTTATCGCGATCCTTCGCCGTCGGGATGGGAT
>JBAVQT010000591.1:0-5082 GCA_049694295.1 Candidatus Acidiferrales bacterium | reverse complement strand
CCCGTAAATCGTGTGGCGATTTTGGGTGATGACTTTGGCCCATGCGGAAATTCCCATCTGCGGGAAATAGATTCCTCGAAAACACATCCGCGCGATGAAAATATTGATGCGATATCCGAGTGGCTTGTCGTGCAGCGACTCGACAGCCTGGGCCATCGCTTCCGCGCTGTATGATCGCGTCCATCCGTCTCTTACCTCGGCGTGCGCTTCGGCAATCGTCATTTTCAGGGGAGTGTGGGCCATCTCGAACGGTATGAATTCGCGCCAGTGCTTTGGCCGGGTGAGGCGCCCCGCGGCTTCGAGGCGCTTATAGAGCGGAGTGGCGGGCAGCGGGGTGAGTAGACCGAAAATCGGCAGCCCAGCTGGCCAGGTGCGAATCTCTTTCATCGTGCGCTCGGCGACTCCGGGCGTGTCGTTGTCCATGCCGAAAATGAAGGACGTGATGGCATACACGTTGCGCTGCGCCAGCCTCTCGAGCACGGCGCCGTATTCGCCCGGTTTGTTGAATCCCTTTTTCACGTCCGCCAGATTGGCGGGATCGATCGATTCCATGCCGATAAAAATCCACTTGCCGCCCGACGCGGCAATCAGGTCCACCAGCTCCTCGTCGCGCAACAAATTCGCGCTGATTTGCGCCACCCAGTGCACCTGCGCGCCGGCGGCGATGATGTCGCGCAGCAGCGATTTCGTGCGTTTGATATTGATCGCGAAATTATCGTCGATGAAAAAAACGGCGATCTGTCCGCCCTCTTTTTTGGCGCGCGCTTTCAGCAGCAGCAGTTCGCTCACCACGCTTTCGTTGCTGCGAAAGCGGATCGAATCGCCAAAAAATCCGGTCACCGTGCAGAATTCGCAGCCATACGGGCAGCCCCGTCCCGATTCCATCGGAACGATGCGAAACGTGCCCCAGCCGTCTCCCACACGCTGCAGCGTTTTTCTCGCCATTTTCGGCACTAGGTTGAATTGGTCGAGATCGATTTTGTCCCAGGGAATCGGCGGATAGTTTTGGAGCGAGGGCTTGTGCTCCTGGCCGAAAGCGTCCACCGGTTCGTACACCTCTTTCAGTTTGCCGAGGACGGCGTCTTCCACGATTCTCGGCCAGGTTTCATCAGCTTCGCCGAGCGCTACCGCGTCCGCGTGACGCGGGCCGCCGCTGCGGCCCAACGCTTCATCGGCCTCTTCGGTGACGTGCGGGCCGCCCATCACCACGGGGACGCCCACGGCTCGGATGGCGTCGGCCATGCGATAAGCCTTCGCGATCATGCGGGTCATCGCGCCGATGCCCACCAGTCCAATATTTTGTTCGCGCACGAAGCGCGCGATGCCAGCCTCGTCGATCGGCTGCGCGTTGCCGTCAATCAACACGACTTCGTGGCCCGCGGGAGTCAGCGCCTGCAGCAGAAACATCCAAAGATGCGGCATAAAATTACGGGTGACGCCGTTATCGGGGTTGTAAAGCAAAATTCGCATGGGATTCCTCTTTCTTCCAGATGGAGCTTCGCGCGGCGCTGAGAGGGGACACTAAAATCTGCGGGATCCACTTCGACTACAACTCATCAACAGAAACCAGAGGAACGTGGGTGAGTAGTCCACAATTTACCATGAGTTGGCGGCGCCAAACGAGACGGATTTATGGGTAAGTGCAATTCCGGCGTCTTTCCGCCGAGCCTCCCGCCAAAGGCAGTTACGCGAATGGAAATTGCTTCGCATTTCGAAGTTTGGCGGTAAGCGGGAGCGTCCGGTAGAATGACAAGCTTGCCAACGCGCCGAAAGTGGCGCTGCGCCAATGGCGGCGCAGCAACTGCGGCGTTGCTTGGCTGGCGGCGCTGGCGCAGTGTAACGACATCACGGACCACGACGACAACAGCACTGACATGACGACGGTACGCCTGCACAACACGCTGACGAACAAGATCGAGGCGCTGGGGACTTTGCGCGCAAGTGAGGTCCGCATTTACACGTGCGGGCCGACGGTGTACGACTTTGCGCACATCGGGAATTTTCGCACTTTTATGTTTCAGGACATTCTGCGGCGCTTCCTGGCGTCGCAGGGCTATCGCGTGCTGCAGGTGATGAACCTGACCGATGTGGACGACCGCATCATCCAGAAGGCCGCCGCGGCGAAAGTGACGATCCGCGAATACACCGAAAAATATATCGAAGCGTTTCTGGCGGACATGCGGGCGCTGGGTCTGGAAATGCCGGAAGAGATCGTGCGGGCCACGGACCACATCGAAGACATGGTGGCGCTGATCGAGCGGCTGCAGAAGAAGGGGCTGACGTACACGAGCGAAGGCTCGATCTATTACAGCATCGCGAAATTCCCGACGTACGGAAGGCTTTCGAAGATCGACGTCAGCGGCATGCAATCGGGCGCACGGGTGGATGTGGACCGCTACGACAAGGCCGACGCGCGCGATTTCGCCCTGTGGAAAGCGCCCAAGCCGGGCGAGCATTTCTGGGAGACGCGCATCGGCGCGGGACGCCCGGGCTGGCACATCGAATGCTCCGCGATGTCCATGAAATATCTGGGCGAGACGCTGGACATTCACACCGGCGGCGTGGACCTGGCATTTCCGCATCACGAAAACGAAATCGCGCAGAGCGAAGCGGCTACCGGAAAACCATTCGTAAAAATGTGGCTGCACGCCGAGCATCTGTTGATCGACGGCGAGAAAATGTCGAAGTCGCTCGGCAACTTCTATACGTTGCGCGATCTTTTCGCCAAGGGACAAAAACCTTCGAGCATCCGCTTCCTGCTGCTCTCCGTGCCGTACCGCCGGCAGCTTAATTTCACGGACGACGGGCTGCGCCAGGCGGAAAATTCCGTCGAGCGGCTTCGCACTTTCCTGACGCGGGCAAAAACCGAAAAATTCGCCGCCGGCGAAACTCCCGAAATGGACCGGCGCATCGCCAAAGCGGAAACGGATTTCGACGCGGGGCTGGCCGACGATCTGAATACGGCGGTGGCGCTGGCTGCGCTTTTCGATCTGGTGCGCGATGCGAACTCCGCGATGGATCGCGGCGAATTCCGCCAGCAGGACGCCATGCGGCTGATCGCCGCGCTGGAAAAATTCGATCGCGTGCTGGCGCTCTTCGAAAACGACGACGCTGAAAAACTTGCGCGGCTGGGCTTCGGACCCGCGCAGGCCGGGCCGGACGACGAACAGGTGCAGATTCTGGTGGACGAGCGCCAGGCCTCGAAGAAGCGGCGGGATTTCCAGCGCGCCGATGAAATCCGCAAACAACTGGCCGATTCTGGTATAATTTTAGAAGATAAGCGGGACGGCAGCGTCCTCTGGAAGCGCAAATGAAATTCCGCCATCAAAATTCGGCGCGTTACTGCACCAAGCCCTCTCACCAGCGGCCCAACCTTTACGGCGCCGCGTAAGCAACCCTTCCTCCGACTGTCTGGCCACGGCGTGCTCCCGGCGGGAACCGGCCTGCGCGCGCCGCTCAAAAAAAATCTCCGGAGGATTCCATGCAAGCGACCGACACCAAGACCATTGATAGCAGGGCCGATTTGAAGTTGCCTCATCTCGTCACACCGTTGCCCGGACCGAATGCCGCCAAACTTGTGGAGCGCGACCGCGCTGCTGTGTCGCCCTCGTACACGCGCGATTATCCGCTGGTGGCGAAGAGCGGACGCGGCTCGATCATCGAAGACGTGGATGGAAACAAGTTTCTGGATTTCGCCGCGGGCATCGCCGTGGTTTCGACCGGGCACTGCCATCCGCAAGTGGTGGCGGCGATTCAGAAACAAGCGGCCGAGCTGATTCACATGTCCGGGACGGATTTTTATTATCCGAGTCTGGTGGAGCTGGCGGAAAAGCTCGCGTCCATCACGCCTGGGAAAGAGCCCAAGCGGGTTTACTTCGGGAATTCCGGCGCGGAAGCGATGGAAGCGGCGATCAAGCTGGCGAAGTATCACACCAAGCGCGACAAGCTGATCGCTTTTCACGGATCGTTTCACGGGCGGACGATGGGAGCGCTTTCGCTGACGGCCAGCCGCAGCGTGCAGCGCAAGGGATTTGGCACGCTGCTTTCGGGCGTGTTTCACATGCCGTTTCCGGACACCTATCGCGGGACTTATGGCATTCGCCCGGAGAACGCTTCGGCCGATTGCCTGGGCTATCTGGAGAATGAACTTTTCCGGCGGCTGGTGGACCCCGAAGAAGTGGCGGGAATTTTCATCGAACCGATTCAAGGGGAGGGCGGATATCTGCCGGCGCCCGCGGAATTTTTGCAGGGCCTGGAAAAAATATGCCGCAAGCAGGGAATCATGCTGGTGGCGGACGAAGTGCAGTCGGGCATGGGACGCACCGGCAAGTGGTGGGCCGTGAATGATTCGGGCGTAGTGCCGGACATCATCACTTCGGCGAAGGGAATTGCTTCCGGCATGCCGCTCAGCGCGGTGATTGCTTCCGAGCGGGTGATGAACTGGACTCCGGGCGCGCATGCCTCGACCTTTGGCGGCAATCCGGTTTGCATCGCGGCTTCGCTGGCGACGATCAAGCTGCTGGAAGACGGGTACATCGCCAACGCGGCGCGCATGGGCGAGCTGATCCTGCGCGAAACGGCGGACTGGACGGAGCGGCATAAAATCGTGGGACAGATTCGCGGGCGCGGCTTGATGATCGCCATCGAGTTCGTTCGCGATCGGGAAACCAAGGAACGCGCTCCGGAACTGCGGAATAAAATCGTGCAGATGGCTTTCCACAAAGGATTGCTGGTGCTGGGAGCGGGCGAAAACACGCTGCGGCTCTGCCCGCCGCTGCTGGTGGAGGAAGAGCAGGTGCGGTTTGCGCTGAAGACGCTCGACGGGATCGTCAGCGAGGTGGAGCGCACGCTGTAAGACAAAAACAAAAGCGAGAAATCGGGATGCCACTCCGAATGGTCCGGCGATTTGCTTTGGTCGCGGGCGCGGCGGAGTGGCATTTTATTTTTGCGGATATTTTTTCAACGATCCGGATGCGGAGCGGCCACGAAGGTGTGCGAATCCGGCGATTTTGCGGCTCGAAAATTGAAGCGCGCGAAATGAAGAAAAGGCGAAAATGAGGGTGGAAAAACAGTACGTTAACT
>JBAVQT010000590.1:0-2764 GCA_049694295.1 Candidatus Acidiferrales bacterium | reverse complement strand
GGCACGCGTGCAACTGCAATCGCAGATTGTGCCCATGATGGAGGCTCTCGAGGAACAGCGCGAGAATCAGCAGCGCGAATGGATCGAGCGGCTGCGCCGATCCACGGACGAATCCATCGAGCAGTACAAAGGGCGTTTGGAAAACGCCTCCAATTCATGGCTTTTGGCCTCCGCCACCACTCTTGGACAGCATTCTCAAGCCGTGCTCGACACACTGGCCAAAGCCGCCGAGAAGCGCATGCGCGAGACAGTGGCCGGCGTGATGGCCGGCATGGGCGATACGCTGAAGCAACGACTGATGGGGCTTTCCACCGACTTTGGCACCGAGGAAGACGACGAACACCCCTCTTCGAAATCCGGTAAGTAGTTCTCTTCCTCAGAAAATCTCCAGGCTTGGACCTACGGACGATTTTTACGCAGCGCTCCGCTCCCGGTATAATGGAGTCCATGTCCAATCAGGCTTACTTGGGTGTTTGGTGTCCCAGTTTTCCCGAAGATCAGATTCTGGATCGTTTTGGAAAATTCCTTGCGACCGTGCCGTTTTCCGAAAGCCAGCCGGGTTTCACTCATGTCACCATTCGCGCGGTGGATTCGACTGAGACGCCGGTCTTCGAACAGGACCTGCGTTCTCTGCCACTGGATGCGCGGAGCATCGTCACGCTCGCGCAGGATTACTTGCATGCCGATTCGGTGTATGAAGTGCGCTGCGAGTGGGATCTTTGGACACTCGAGACGGGCGCCCCAAAATCGCAATCGAAGCCGCAGCCCCTGGAGATTTTCTGCCATGGCGAAGAGTACGATGGAGAATTCTGGCGCGACTCCGGCCATTTCTATGTGGATCTCGGATTCGAGCATCTCTTCACCGGCCACGCCCGCCTGCTGGGATTCCGCACTGGCGAGAAAGCGCCACCGCAATCCGCCGAGGAACGCGATTTTCTGACGGCGATGAGTTGGCCCGAGAACTTAAGGGCTTACAAAGAGAGGACGCGCGAAAATATCAAGAAACTTTTCGACTGGGTTCGGCAGATTGAGACAGCGGTGGGCGCCGAACGAGTTCGGCTATGGTCCGAAGGCGAAGAGAATTTCGAAGCGCGTCTTGAAGAGATTTTGGCGGCGCGATAACGAGCGGCGACGGGCGTCTTGTAAAAATTTAGCCCGGCCTGCATCTCTGGGTTGCCGGAGCGAGTCCAATGAGGCGATAGTAGACGGATCGCTCGCAGTCTTGAAATGAGGAACAGGAAACGGTGGAATAGGGATGAATCGCTTTTCGAGCAACATCGTGCTTCTGGCTTTAGCCACTTCCTGCACGCTGGGGCTCTGCGCCTGCAACGACTCGCCGAAACCCGATCCCGCGCTTAAGGCCGCAGCTCAGGCGCCGCAGATTCCTGCCGATATCCAAAGCGCAGCCGAAACTGCCTTAGGAAGTGAAGCCGAAGTGCTGCTGTTCGGCGATCTGGCGCTCGATGGTCAGCGGCAACTGCTGGCCGTGAATCGCATCAAGAACACGCCGCAAACCATGATTCCCGGCACGCTGGTCTCGCGGGTGGCCCTACTCGAAGACGACGGTGGCACCTGGAAGGAACTCTTTCGCTGCGACGAGCATTTGAAAAATACCAGCGGCTTTCTCGGCGGGACGCCTCTGGCAGGAGTGAGCGGCTGGCGCCTGCAATTCGAGCAGGATCCTCAGAAAGGTCTTTCGATGTATTTCACGCCGATGGCTAAGCCTGCCGGCGGTTACGTGCAGACGATTGGTGTGCGCTGGAATCCGGAAGTGAAGCGCTACCAGTCGCTCGACCGCACCTACACGCAATTTTTAGGCGAGGTAAAGCAGTTGGAAACTCCCATGTCGCAAATTCGATGAGCGCGATCGCACAACCCGTCGCGGTCGCCACGCCCAAGCGCGAACGCAAACCCTCAGGCTGGCATCAGCTGAAGCCGCTGGTGTCTTACGTTATTCGCTATCGCTGGATGACGTCGCTCGGTTTACTTTCGCTTCTTCTCGGCAGCATCGTCGGTGCGCTACCCCAGTTGCTAATCGGGATGATCACCGACAGCCTGCAGGGCGCGCCGCGCGCTTTGGCCACGCTGGCCGGCGAGTCACGCGCAGTGTTGCGGCCGTTGCTGGTTTACTACGCGCCGCATAGCCGGCACGCGCTGGGAATCTTGTGTCTCATTCTAGTCGGCGTGGTGTTCGTGAAAGGATTCTTCTCGTTCTGGACGCGTTGGATTCTGATCGGCGTTTCTCGCGAAATTGAATTCGATTTGCGCAACGATCTGCTGGCCAAGCTGGTGACGCTCGAGCCGGAATTTTACGTGCGGAATCGCACTGGCGATCTAATGTCGCGCGCAACCAACGACCTGAATGCCGTCCGCATGGTTCTCGGGCCGGGAATCATGTATAGCGCCACAACTGTTGCAACGATGGTGTTCGCGCTGTATTTCATGTTTCGCCTTTCGCCGATTCTCACGCTGTGGGTTTTGCTGCCAGTTCCGCTGGTGGCTATCGCGGTGTGGTATTTCGGCCAGACGATTCATCGTCTCTCGGAAGTGATTCAGGCGTTGCTGGGGGCACTTTCCACGCGAGCACAAGAAAACCTCAGTGGGGTGCGCGTGGTGCGCGCGTACGCACAGGAAAATTTCGAAATCTCGGTGTTCGATCGCGCCAATCGCGAATACGTTGACAGCAACATTCGCCTGATCAGCGTTTGGAGCCTGTTCTTTCCGTTTCTCTCGGTCCTCATCGGATTTACGTTCGTGCTGCTGC
>JBAVQT010000589.1:0-3051 GCA_049694295.1 Candidatus Acidiferrales bacterium | reverse complement strand
TTGCAGCCCAGCTTCAAACTGCACCAGCGGCTGGTATCCAAGCACCTGGCGCGCCAGCGAAATGTCGGCCTGCGAGTCGCGAATGTCGCCGTTCCGTGGCGGGTCGTACTTCGCTTGGATTTTTCGTCCCGTAATTTTCTCGAGTTGTTTCAGCACCTGGTTCAGCGTAATTCGCGCTCCCGTACCGCCGTTGAAGACCAGTCCTGAAGCTCCATTCGCCTCGCATGCGCGCAGCGTCTCGTCCACCACGTTGTCAATGTAAGTAAAATCGCGCGATTGCTCGCCGTCGCCGTACACCACCGGTGGTTGTCCCTCGATCACGGCCAGCATAAAGCGTGAGAGCACTCCCGAATACTGCGACGTGGGATCCTGCCGCGGCCCGAAGACGTTGAAATACCGAAGGCACGCATTCTCCAGCCCGTAGCAGCGTCCAAACACCTGCGCGTACAGCTCGCCCACAAGTTTGGTCACTCCGTAGGGCGAAATCGGCGAAGGCTGCATCGTTTCCACCTTCGGCAGCGTCGGCGTCTCGCCATACGCGGAAGATGAAGCCGCAAACACAAACCTCTTGGCTTTCGCGTCGCGCGCCGCCACCAGCACGTTCAGCGTGCCGTCTATGTTTACTCGATTCGTCTCGATCGGATCGGCCACCGAGCGCGGCACGGACGTCCGCGCCGCCAGGTGAATCACGTAGTCGGTTCCTTTGGCCGCCGATTGGACGGTTGCCAGATCGGTGATCGTGCCTTCGCGGAAGTCCACTTTGCCGCGCACTCCCGCTAGGTTGGACTCCTTCCCCGAAGACAAGTCGTCCAGTACCACTACCCCATGGCCGCGCTTCACCAATTCATCCACGATATTCGAGCCGATGAAGCCGGCGCCGCCAGTCACCAGGTAACGCATGAAGTGATTCCTCCGAAGGGTCGGAAATTAGCAGACTGCGGAAGTTTGTCCATCGCGTTGGATGCGGTGGCCCGCGATCAGTCTTTTGTGTACGCTCGAATATAGCTCGCCTGCTCGCGGACGAGCAACCCTCGCGATGCCGCCGCATTCGTTCTGCGCAATGGCGCGGCCGCCCGATCGGAGAAGAGCACGCGTGTTTTTTCTGGCGAAGCCGTTGGAACGAATTGCCGTGGCCGCCGCGCTCGCCACGATTTGCATCGCCGCGCCTTCCCGTGGGCCGGTCGCCGCTTCGCGAACGTCCTCCTGGCAGGCGTCGCACAAGCCGGACCAAGAAAAACCGCCTTCTCAAAAGACCATCGTCGAACTACCCGTGCCCTGGCGTGCCGGAGAAACCTTGAACTATCAGCTCTCCTGGGCCACCTTTGACGTCGCCGCCACCATGACTCTTACAACCATCGAGCGCCGCGACCTCTCCGGATGGAACACTTGGCACTTTCGCGCTCTCGCGCACACTTTGAGTCCAGTTCGCTCGCTTTTCCCGATTGACGACCAGTTCGATTCCTACACTGACGCAACGACGCTCGATAGCCACCAGTATGAAATTTCTCTCGATGATCTCGGCAAGCAAAAACGCGCCGTCTTTCATTTGATACCCAGGGGTGATATCTCGCATGGCGCTGGTCCTGGCGTTGTCGTGATGCCCGGCACCCGCGATCCGCTCGGCGCTTTCTACTCGTTGCGGACCGCCGACTGGAACAAGACCCCCAAAGCCTCCGCGCCGGTGTACGATGGCCGCGACATCTACGAAATGCGCGCGCAGCTCGAAGCCGCTACCGAGGCCATCAGCGTTCCGGCCGGCAAATTTACCGCCTCGCGAGTCTCGATTCATGCGTTTCAGAACGGTAAGCAGATTCCGGGCGTGGAGTTTCTCGTCTGGCTCGCAAACAACCCGGCCAGAACGCCGGTTCAGATTCAGGCAAACTTGCCCGTTGGAGGAGTTCGCGCCTCGCTAGTCTCTGTCGCTCACTAACTGTAATAAGAATTGTCCGGACCTGGTTCAACCGATCGCTGCTAATTCTCCGGGACGACCCAATCGTCCGGTGGAAAGTCGATTTGCCAAAATGTTGGCGAAGGCCTCAGGAATTCCAGGCCCATCTGCGTCTTACCAGCCTGCACGGTTCCCAGATACACCACGCGGCAGTCCTGCGTCATCTGGGTAGCGCGGTTCTCTACAGTCACGGTCTGTCCCGCTTTCACCGGCGCCGCCAGCGAGATAAGCGCTCCATGCGCATTCACCACCAGCGTTCGCGTTTCCTCTTCAAAATCCTTGCCTGCCGTGCTCTTACCCGAGACAAAGATCGGCACGCTCAAGAGCACCCGCATGCTCCGCCGGCGACCTACATCAGGCAGCCACGCAGCCTTTTCTTTCTCGCTCGATTTAGCGGTTCCCATTTCGGCACAGTAGCTCCCCGTACCGCCCACGGCAATGGAACGAAGGTTCAGGTTGCCGTGATTGAGTAAACAGCCGTCCGCAGCGGCGTCGCTGGGAAGGAGGGCCAGGCCACCCGCAGTTTCCCTCCAATTTCGTCGTATGTGGTACCATGGTACAAGGGTATGTCGCGGGAGGCATATCGTGGCTCAGGAGCCGCTCTCCAACCAGAATCTCGTCGTTGAACGCGTCCAGACCGGCGTGCGTATCGAAAAGCGCTTGCTCAAGGTTCTCAAGGCACTCGCCGAATACCACGATCTCACCCTCGGCGATCTTCTCGAAGGCATCGTGCTGCACTCCTTTGACGGCAAATGCGCGTTCCAGCCTGCCACGCTGGACCGCATTCGCGATCTGAAGAAGTTCTACGATCTCGATTTGGATTCCACCGCCAGCCACCGCCTCATGGAGTCGGGCGGCAAATGACCAGCGAAGAATTGATTACGCAGTTCGAGGCGGGCGCCTTGAGCGCTGCCAACTTCCACCATGCGGACCATGTTCGCATGGCGTTCCTTTATCTGTCGCGCTATCCGGTGCTGGAGGTGCTGCGGCGATTCTCAGCGGCTCTGGCCAGCTTCGCGGCGGCCAATGGCAAACCGGAGCGTTACCACGAGACCATCACGTGGGCGTATGTGTTTCTGATTCGTGAGCGCATGGCCCGCGCC
>JBAVQT010000588.1:0-5521 GCA_049694295.1 Candidatus Acidiferrales bacterium | reverse complement strand
GCGAGAAGAAGTCCGAGGTAGCAGAAGCAGGCGCATTTGAGGGCGGCATAAGCGGCGCGGCTGGCGCGAGAGGCGGTAAGAGCGCGAGCCCAGGCGGAGTGGAGCATGCCGGAGCGTCCGAATCCCACACGCCCGCTGCGGGCGGCGAGCCCCCGCAAGAAATCAGTGAATGTGCCGCGAACGAAGAAAACGATGGGAACCCAGAGCGAGATGAGTCCAGCGCAGGCGAAAAACGTGAAGAAAAGATTTTCGACTACGCGGTCGCCGAGGATATCGAGCTGGGCGCCGAGAGGAGTGGCGAGATTACGGTTGCGGGCGATGAAGCCATCGAGGGCGTCGAGCGAGATGGCGGCGACGGTGAGCGCGACGGCGGCAAAATCAGCAGCGAGCGAAGCGCGCGCGAAAGTGAAGACGACAACGGCGGCGAAGGCAGCGGCTACGCGCGCGGCGGTGACTTGATTGGGCGTCATGTATGCGACTCCTTTTGCAAGATTCGCAAGATGCGCGAGACACGGCTGGAAATTTTGGGCTCGCCCCCGTTAACGGCGATGCCGCCGCGCCCGGCTCCAGCGGGCAAGCCCAGGCGGGTAAAGGCACGGAGAGCGCCAATTCGTTCGCGAAGGCGCGCGGCGTGTTTTGAGGAAGTTGCGACGCAAGGCGGACAAAAAAGTGGAGAAGCGCGGAGGGATTGGGCGACAGGTGTCGGGTAAATGCGCGGGCGCGCCGCGGAAATGCGCGACGGAATGTGCAGTGGGAGAGAGACGACAAATAGAGGGACGTGCGTCAAAGGTATGTGGGAGAATCGGCGATCGAGCGGAGTCCGAAGGCGCGCCCGAAACATCTGAACAGGTGCATTTGAAGAGCAGGCGGGAGGCGTAGCAAGACCGATGGAAATATCCATATTTGCGGCGTTTGTTGCGGGGCTGGTGTCATTTCTCTCGCCGTGCGTGCTGCCGCTGGTGCCCGGATATATTTCGATGCTCTCGGGCATCGGCGTGGAACAACTGAAGGAAGGGAAGGCACCGCGCGCGGGACTGTTCTGGTCGGCGCTGGCTTTCGTATGCGGATTTTCACTGGTGTTTATTGCGTTCGGCGCTTCGGCGAGCGAGGTGGGATCGTTCCTGATCCGCAACCGGAATTTGCTGGCGCCGGTGGCGGGAGCGGTGATCGTTCTTTTTGGGCTGCACCTGATCGGAGTGCTGGGAAAAATTTCATTGAAGGTGGGATTTGCGATCGGCGCGGCGCTGGCGCTGATGGGAGCGGTGGTGGCGCTGCGGCCGGGAATCGCGGGGGCGTCACTGAAGCCGGTGCATTTTTTCTCGGTGGCGATTATTTTTCTGATTGGTCCGACGATGACGCGCTGGCTGAATCGCGACATCCATTTTCGCAAATTGGGCGGGCAGCCGGGGCCGATCAGCGGATTCCTGATGGGATTTGCGTTCGCGTTTGGATGGACACCGTGCATTGGGCCGATTTTGGCGGGCGTGCTGGGAATCGCGGCCACGCAGGACACGGTGTGGCAGGGAGTGCTGCTGCTGACGAGCTATTCGGCGGGGCTGGCGATTCCATTTCTGGTGACGGCGGTGGCGCTGGGAAGTTTCTTGAAATTTTACCAGCGTTTCCGGAAGCACCTGCACGCGGTAGAAGTATTCAGCGGCGTGCTGCTACTATTGATTGGCGGGCTGGTGTTTTTCAACCGGCTGACGTGGCTATCGGGTAAACTTACATTTCTAAGCGGGCTTTCACGATGGATGTAGAGGGAGTTTCGAGAATGAAGAAGATGAATTGGGGAGTGCTTTTCTTGAGCGTGCTGACGCTGGGGACGCTGAATTTTTCCGGGTGCAAGGGCAAGACCGAGTTTTCGACGACGTCGAGCGCGGACGGCGGGAAGACCGCGAGCAAGCCGCTGGCTGCCGCGCCGGACGTGACCTTCAAGGACTTGCAAGGGAAGAGCGAGACGCTGGCGAGCTATCAGGGGAAAGTGGTGTTCGTAAATTTCTGGGCTACGTGGTGCGAGCCATGCCAGATGGAAATTCCGTGGCTGATCGAATTGCAGAAAAAATACGGCGACAAGGGATTCACGATGCTGGGCGTGGCGATGGACGAGGAAGGTTCGAGCGTGGTGGCGCCGTTCGTGCAGAAGACTGAGTACGATGTGGACGGCGGGCAATCCACGATGAATTATCCGATCGTGCTGGGCAACGACGATATCGCGGATAAGTTTGGCGGACTTCTCGGTTATCCGACGAGTTTTCTGGTTTCGCGGGACGGGAAAATATTGAAGAAATACCTGGGACCGGTGAGTGAACCGGCGCTCGACAAACAGATTCAAGCGGCGCTGGGGTCTTCTTAGTCGAGTGGCGTGCGCGGTGGCGGGACGGAGAGAAGGCCAGCAGAATATGATGGACGAACAGGAGTTCCGGAAACAGTGCGATGCGGCGCTGACGGCGCTGCAGAAGCGGCTGAATGAACTGGGCGACGCACACGATTTCGAGGCGGAGGGCGGCAGTGGAAAACTGGAAATCGAATTCGAGGACGAAGACGAGACGCGATTCGTGATCAGTCCAAACGCTCCGGTGCGGCAGATCTGGATTTCGGCGCTGGCGACGAGTTTTAAGCTGGCGTGGTCGGCCGCGGCGCAGACGTTTGTACTGGAAAAGACCGGCGAAACGCTGAATCAGGTGATTGGCCGGATTTTGACGCAACAATTGGGCGAAAAGGTGGAGGTCTAGCGCGTGATGCGGGGATGCCTGATGCCGGTGATGGTGCTGATCGCGTTCGCCGGGAGCGCCGGAATTATTGTAGAGCGGGCTGCCGCGCAGATGCCCAGCGCGGCGAGCGTGGTGAGCACGCAGACATATGTGTCGCTCGAACCGGTGCCGCAAGCGGGAGATTTTCAGGTGGCCGTGGTGGTGAAGATATTGGACGGCTATCACATGAATTCGCACAAGCCGAGCGACGCGTACCTGATTCCGACGACGATCACGCCGCAATTGCCGGCGGGATTCGAGCTGGAAGACACGATGTATCCGAGCGGCGAGGAGAAAACGTTCGCGTTTTCGCCGTCGAAGGCGCTGGATGTTTACACCGGGACGGTGACGTTGCGCATGCGCATCGCGGCCAAGGCGCAGGCAGCTATGGGAGCGACGGCGATTCCGATCACGCTGCGCTATCAGGCTTGCAACAATACTACATGCCTGCCGCCGGTGAGAGTGCCGGTGACGGCGCGATTCGAAGTGGCCGCGGCCGGCACGACGCCGCGCGAAATGCACCCGGAAGTTTTTACGGAACTGAAGAAGCTGCGCTGAGAGGGCTTTCCTCGAACGATTTCCCGCTTCACGCCGCGTTTGCATTCCGCTGAAACACGTGGGACTATCCACAGTAAAGCCAGCGGGATTGACAGGCGCCATGCCCTACCAATTGGATTTCGATTCCGCGAATCGCATTCTACGAGCGGTGTTTGGGGGTGTGGTCAGCGACGAAGAGCTGGTGCAATTCTATCTGGGCATTGGGCCGCACCTCGCACTGAAGGAGCCGCTAGCCGCGGTAATCGATTTTACAGCAGTAACCTCTTTCGAAGTTTCTCCCGACACGATCCGACAGCTGGCCAGTTTGCCGCCTGCGCTGAAGGATCCCGCGATTCCGAGATGCGTCATCGCGCCAGCGTCGAAAATATTCGGACTTGCGCGGATGTTTGAGTTGCAGGGACAGGGAACGCGGCCGAGTTTCCACGTGGTGCGCAACGAGAAGGAAGCTTGGGCCATCCTCGGCGTAGTAGACCCTCATTTCGAGCGAATCGAGACGAAATAGCGTATGACGATGGTGCGAGGCCAGGCGAGGGAACGCCACGGCTGAGTAGCAATTGTTATTGCGAAGCGGACGGGAGCATTCGCGACGCCGCCGTAGAAGACAGCAGTGTAAAGGTGCAAGGCTGGGCGGCAGTTGCGCAAACGAGAGTGCCAATGCGTGGAATTTTCGTAATGGCGGCGTCGGGGAAAGATTGCGGCATGACCGTTGCGCGGAGGGCGTCAGTCAGGCCGGCAAGCGCGTCATCCGGAATGAGAGACTGGATGTCCAAGGCTTTTGAATCCGGACCGATCAGCAAGGAATACTGGCCGATACCCTGAACGCCGGCAGAATTCGGAATTTGGATGGTGCGAAAGTCGTGTTCCGTGACGCGAGACTGTTCGACGCGCTGCTGAACGAGCGCCTGGCCGCCGAGGAGCGACGCGAGGCGGATGGCCGCATCTTTCTCGTCGTCGGTTTTGTCGGTATCGGCTTTCGCGATGGCGAGAGTCTCGGAGTACAGTTCGATGGCCTTGTCGTTGTGGCCCTGCGCTTCGTAAATGCGGCCCAGATGATAGGCGATGGTCGAATCGTCGGCCAACTGAAGGGCCGCAAAAACATATTTCTCCGCAACCGGCAACTCGCCCTTCTGAAACTTTATCCAGCCAAGAGTGTCCCAATACATCGCGGCCTTGCCAGCCAAAGTGGAAGATTGCGGCTGGGTGGAATCGAGTGTGATTCCATTCAGCTCCACTTCGACGACGTTGACAGCGCGAGTGGCCCAGCCTTCGGCGATATCGAGAGAAGAATCCCGATCAGCGAGCAGGTAGGCGACTTGGTTGAGCATCGATTCGCTGCCGTTGAGCTCGATGGCGCGCTGGAAAGCGTCGACGGCTTTGGCGTCCTGGTGGGTTTCCAGATAGGCGCGGCCGAGGTTGTAATACGCAGCCGCGTATTTGGGCAGCAGGGTAATGGCTTGTTGCAGCACGGGGACCGCGCGCTCCGGCTGGTGAAGCTCGAGATAGGCCAGGCCGAGGCGGTTGTGGGCATCGCCATCATCGCGCGCGGCGGCGATGCGCCTCTCGAGAAGATCGGCGTCCTCGCTGAACTTCTTCTCCTGGTACAGGGCCCAAGACATGTTCAGGTAGGCGAGATGGTCATTGGGCTGAAGCGCGAGGTATTTGTGGAAAGCGGTGTCGGCGGCGGCGTAATCGCGGTGGAACATTTCGGCCCGGCCCATTTCGCGCCAGGCATCGGGATAATCGGGAGCGACTGCCACGGCGGAATTGAAATCGCGGATGGCGTTGCTCCAGTCCCTGCGCTTAGCCTCCTCCTGACCTTGCTGGAAGAAAGCCTGGGCCTTGGCCGGAGGAACGTTAGCCGGCTCGCGCGCGGGAGTATGAAGTTCGGATGGGAGCTTCGCGGATGCGGCGGGAACCAGCGCCGCCTCGATTTTCCGGTAGAAGTTCGCATAATTGTCGCCGTCTTTCGCGGGGACTACATGGGTGCGCAAACTGAGCCGCCAACTGGCATGCAGAGCCGGACCATCCCATTCCTCGCTGGATTGGTACTCGGCCCAATGGTCGACGAAATGAGCCGTGACGGGCTTGGTGACCGGCACGCCCTGGCCGGCCGGAAAGGTGATGGAGAGGTTCAAAGAATATTCCGCCGGGCCGCGCAATAGGACGGCGGCATCAGCGGAATCGGCGACTGATATCGGCTTCCAGGCCTGGAG
>JBAVQT010000587.1:0-2253 GCA_049694295.1 Candidatus Acidiferrales bacterium | reverse complement strand
CCGGTGACCAAGGTGAATATCGACATGATCCGCAGCGCGCGCGAGCGATTTGCCTCCGAGCCGGAAGTCGACGGCGAGCAAGTGGTCGAACTGATGGAAATCACCATGCGCAATCTCATGGCCTCCGGAAAATCTGGGAAAATAGACCTCAGCGACTTTCTGGCGCGCGCGGACGTGCTGGAAGCTGCGGGCAAGACCGTCCTGATTTCGGATTATTTCGAGTATTACCGCCTGGCCGCATATCTCACGCGATACACCTCGGCGCCCATTGCCGTCACCATGGGCGTGGCCAGCCTGCAGGATATTTTCAAGGAAGATTATTATGCGGGGCTCGAGGGCGGAATTTTAGAAGCCTTCGGGCGCCTCTTCACAAAAGATTTGCGAATTTACGCCTATCCGCTGCGCGATCCCGCTTCCGGGCAGCTCACCACCGTTCAAAATCTCGAAATGCCCGGAGATGTCCAAAGTTTGTACCGCTATCTGGTCGAGCGCGGGCGCATCAAGCAGCTCGATAATTTCGATGAAAGCGTCCTGCATATTTTCTCTCGCGACGTGCTGCGCAGAATCAAGGACCACGATGCCTCATGGGAGGCCATGGTGCCGCCCGAAATCGCCGAGGTGATCAAAAAACGCCATTATTTTGGGTATAGCGACGCGGAAATTTCAGACGCCGTGGCGCCAAGCTAGCGCAGGCGTTCCGGAATCACGCGCCGAAGGCAGGGAATTGCGAGTGCTCAACGTTCGCACCCAGCGGCATTTACGATTGCCGCGCGGCGCCAAAAAAAGCGGCCCCGGAATCCTTCCCGAGGCCGCTTTTGCATTTCAATTGGCGCGGATGTTATCTGTGTCCGCCGCCGTGGCCGCCACCACCGTGGGCGCCACCGCCGCCGTGGAAACCGCCGCCACCATGACTCACGTTACCGCCTCGGAAGCCGGCGCCACCGTGACTCACATTGCCGCCTCGGAATCCGCCGCCGACTGCGCCGCGTCCGCCGTAGGCCTGCCTGCCGTTAAAGCCAGGTCGCCCGTTGTAGCCGGGACGCGCGTAAATCCCACGACGTCCGCCCCAATATCCCGGGCGGCCCCAGTATCCGGAGCGGCCATAGTATCCGCCATGGAACCAAGGGCCAGCGCCGATGAAGATTCCGCCAGAAAAGTAGCTGGGGCCATAGTAACCGTAGGGCGCGCAAGCGTAAGGAGCGTAGCCGTAGTAGCCGTAGGCGCAGACCGGAGCCTGGTCATAATAGCCCGGCCCGCCAACTCCCACTCCGACGACGACGCGCTGAGCGTTTGCGAAGGAAGCTCCGAACAAAATCACCGCAAGCACCGCTAAAGGTCTCAGATATCGCATTTTCGTGGCCCCTTCCGAGATCGCTTCGCTGCCGATCTCAAACCGCCGCAGTGGTGGATTGCACGAGGGTGGCCAGACCGGCGCATAACTCATTGCAGGGCGCAAAATCCGCAGCATCAATGCGTTACAAGCCGCCCTTGTGTTGGCCTCCTGCGCGGAAATCTGAGCCCGGTGGTGGCTTTCGCGCGCAGTTGGTGCTTTTCAGCCACCGGCTGGTTCCAGCGACGAGCTAATTTCCGCAATCGCTTGCGTTCGAGAGTGAATGCTGGCCAAATCGCAGTGCACGAATCGTTGACGTTGCGGGCCAAACCGATTCTGGGGGCTATGATGCAACACGAAGAACGCTGGCCGGAATTGCGTTTTGAAAATTGGAAGGACACTTATGCGACCCTGCATATGTGGACGCAAATCGTCGGAAAAGTCCGCCTGGCGCTGAGTCCCAACGTCAATCACTGGTGGGGAATCGCATTTTACGTCACCGCCCGGGGATTGACGACTTCCACGGTCCCCTACGATAAGGGGCTCTTCGAGGTCCACTTCGATTTTTGCTCGCACAGCCTCGAGATCACCACCAGCCTCGGCGAGGTGCGCTCCTTCCGCCTGGTGCCCATGACCGTCGCCCAATTTCAAACCCAATTCATGCGGGCACTCGAGTCGCTCGAGATTTTTGTCAAAATCTGGACCATGCCCGTCGAGGTTCCCAGGCCGGTGCGCTTCGAGCTCGATACCGTGCACGCGTCATACGATCCGGAATATGCGCATCGCTTCTGGAGAATATTGGCGAGTGTTCAGCCGGTCTTTGAGAAATTTCGAGCTGGCTTTATCGGAAAATGCAGTCCGGTCCATTTTTTCTGGGGAAGCTTCGATCTGGCCGTGACGCGTTTCTCGGGCCGGCCCGCGCC
>JBAVQT010000586.1:0-1772 GCA_049694295.1 Candidatus Acidiferrales bacterium | reverse complement strand
TCCCAGTCCTGCACCGATCTGCCCCGACTCTATCAGAACGTTTGAAGCTGCTCGTTTGTTTCAAGAAGCCCCATTTTGTTGCAAGGCTCAGGCCACGCCTATACCGTTGAAATTAGACGCCTAACTGGAATTGTGGACCCGCGGATTGTTCGTTCCCGGACACTTCCGTGCGTATCCGAACACGTGCAGGTCGAGTCTAACATCGCATTTCCTCTCGTTCAATCTCGCTTCCGGTGAACGCGCGACGCGTTTTCGCGCGGACCCACTCGCTGGCCGCATCGCCGCCGAAAGCTGGTACACTCCGCTTCATGCGCCGCTGCTTCCGATCACTGGCCTTCGCGCTCGCCTGTTTCACGCTGCTCGCGCTCGCCGTCCACGCCGAAGATCCCAAGCAGATCAAGCCCACCGGCTACGTGATCGACCTCGCCGGCGTACTCTCGCCCGCTTCGCGCGATCAGCTCACCGCGCTCTGCACTGAACTCGATCAGAAAGCCCACGCGCAAATTGCCGTAGTCACCGTTCACTCGCTCAACGGCCTTCCCATCGAAGAATTCTCGATCGATGTAGCCACGCAACTCGGCGTGGGCCCGAAATCCGATCGCGGCGTCCTGATCCTTTTTGCCACCGACGACCGCCGCTATCGTGTTGAAGTTGGCTACGGCCTGGAAGGCATTCTTCCCGATGGTAAAGTCGGCGGCTTCGGCCGCGAGGCCGTGCCTTTTCTCAAGGCAGGTGACTACAACTCGGGGATCGTGCTCATCACCCGCCGCATCGCGGACACGATTGCCGCCGATAAAGGCGTCACGCTGGCAGGTGCGCAAACTCCCCCTCCGGCCCCCGCAACCGAGGGGAATGGATTAAGCGGAATAGCTCCGGCGATCATCTTCGTCGTTTTCCTGCTTTTCTTCTTGGGCGCGATAGTCAATCGGCTGCGTGGCGGGCCTCGGGGCGGCCCGTATCGCGGGTCCGGTTGGGGCGGCGTGGCATCCGCGGTCGGCTGGGGATTGTTGAGCGGCGGTTTTCGAGGCGGCGGAGGCGGAGGCTTCGGCGGGGGCGGAGGTGGCTTCGGGGGTTTCGGAGGCGGCAGCTTCGGAGGAGGGGGCGCGAGCGGTTCCTGGTAGGTTATGATGCTGTCCGTTTTTCTTTGTCGGTTACGCTGAATGTAAGGAATCCGCGCTTTGTGCGCTAGGCAAAATTCCCACCGAGGACGCGCCAGATCAAATGCCCAAATCCAAAAAATCCAACCCCCGTTCTCAGCCCGTTAAAATCGCAATCATCGGCGGCTCAGGTCTTTATCAGATGTCGGGTCTCACGGATACGCGGGAAATCCGCGTCAAGACTCCTTTTGGCTCGCCTTCCGACGCCGTCATCGTAGGCACGCTCGAAGGTCGCCGCGTGGCCTTCCTGGCCCGTCACGGCCGGGGCCATCGCTTTTCACCCAGCGACATCAACTACCGCGCCAACGTCTGCGCGCTGAAAATGCTCGGCGCCGAGCGCATTATTTCCGTCAGCGCCGTCGGCTCGCTGCGCGACGATCTTCCCCCGCTCGATTTTCTGATACCCGACCAATTCTTCGACCGCACGCGGGGCCGCGTTGCCACTTTCTTCGGCGGCGGCGTGGTCGCACACGTGGGCTTCGACAAACCGACTTGCGCGCACCTTTCCGCGCGCCTGGCCGACGCTTGCTCCCGCTCCTCGGTCAAAGCTCACCGCGGCGGCATCTACGTTTGCATGGAAGGCCCGCAATTTTCCACGCTGGCCGAATCTAATAC
>JBAVQT010000585.1:0-3157 GCA_049694295.1 Candidatus Acidiferrales bacterium | reverse complement strand
ATTTCCACGCGATGCCCGGCCGTTTCGCCGAAGACCTCCTCGAGCAACGGGCGATCCTCGAAATCCATGGGCACGTGAATGTAGCGCGGATAATAGGTCGCCTCGAGATACAGCTGCTTCAGCAACGACGGCAGGAACTCCTCCGGCTCGAATTTCTGTAAATCCTCCCAATAAAAATCCCGCCGGTCCACCACTCGTCCGCCGCGAAGATGAAACAAGTTCACAGCCACCTGCGGCTCCTCGACGTACCAAGCGAGCACGTCGGTATCGTCCCCCGAAGCGGCCGCGATCTTTTGCCTCTCTTCCATCTCTGTCAGCGTGCGCAGCAGATCACGATATCCCGCAGCTTCTTCGTAACGCTGCTCATCGGCGGCGTGGGCCATGCGCCGCTCCAGGCTCTTTGAAAGATCGCTGCGGCGCCCTTCGAGAAAGAGGCGCACGTCGCGTGCCGATTCCTGGTATCGCTCATCGGTAACCAGGCCGGCGACGCAGGGTCCGAGGCAGCGATGAATGTAATATTGCAGGCAGGGCCGCGCGTGATTGCGCGTCAAATCCACGGTGCACGATGGAACCAGGAAATGCTTGTGAATCAAATGCACCAGGCGGTAAGCGAGGCTCGCGGGAAAATATGGCCCGAAATAAATCGATCCATCTTTATTGAGACGCCGCGTTATATATACGCGAGGATATTTCTCGAAAGCCGTGTAGCGGATGTAGGGATACGTCTTGTCGTCGCGCAGCAGGATGTTGAACTTTGGTTTGTGCCTTTTGATGAGATTGTTTTCGAGCGCCAGCGCCTCTTTCTCGTTGTCCACTACGATAAACTCGAGGTCGGCGATCTCTCGCACCAGGGATCCCGTCTTGGCATCCAGCGTCCGCGACTCGAGAAAATACGAGCGCACCCGGCTGCGCAGCGAGCGCGCTTTGCCGACGTACAAAATGGTTCCGGCGGCGTCCTGAAACAGGTACACCCCTGGCTGCGGTGGCAAATTGGCGACTTTTTCTCGGAGTTCCATGGCGGCGAGTTACAATCCAGAATGCGTGTGGCGACCTGCGCGAACCGCAGGCAACTTGCATCATAGCAAATGCGATCGAATGAATGAGATGACGCGCGCGCTCAAATCCGTGTGTTGCTCCCGGCTAAGCTGGATCGGCCTGTTCGCGGCTCTGCTCTTGCTGATTGGCACGCTTGCGTTTCCGAATGCGACGAGCGCACAGACCGACAATCAACCCGATCAATCGGGGACCGATGCTTCCAACAAGCCGCAGCCTCCTCCTCCGCCGCGGCCCGGCGCTTCATCGTCGAAGGATGACTCTTCGTCGAGTTCCAGTTCGCACACGGACGCGGCACCCAATCCGGAGCCCGTCGACGATGAGTCCGATCCGAAGTGGAATCCCTTTCACGCCCAGCACGATCTGGATGTAGGCACCTTCTATATGCATAAGGGCGACTACGATGCCGCGATCGGACGCTTTCAAGACGCGATCGCGCTCCAACCCAAGCTGGCCAAGCCGCGCTATCTGATCGCGGAAATCTACGCGAAGAAGGGCGACAAGATCGCCGCCGCGAAATATTATAGGGAGTATCTCCAGGTCTTTCCGGATGCGCCCGACGCCAAAGCTGTCCGCAAGAAAATCGAAAAGCTCACCAACCGCTGACGGACGCCGTTCCGGCGATTATCCGTTTGATGGCCAAAACCAGGAAATGCAAACCGCTCAATCGGCAGGGAAGTAGTGTAGGAATTTCATGGCTCGCGCATACTCCGCGAACTTTTTTTCTTCCCGGCGAAACTCCGCGGAATGCGATTGCCGGCGGCAGCGCGCGAATTTGATGGGATGCTTGACGTGGAGCATCTCGTGGTACAGCACATAGGCCACCGCACATTCCGGAACGCGCTCGCGGTCCAGTTGACGGTTGATCACGATCTGCCGCAGAGCCGGGTCGAAGCAGCCAAGTTGTGAGCGCCAGACGCGCTTGCTCCAGCCCAACCGGGGCTTTTCCAGCGCTCCCTCGAAATACCGCTGGTTCAGGGAGTCGAACATCGGTTCCAGATCGAAATATATTCCGGCCGGCCGGTGCTCGCTTCGCCGGGCGCGGCGCTTTCGCAGTTCGGCTAATTTCTCCCGCGTTCCTCTCGCATAGGAAAATTCCCGGTAAGCTTCAATCGCATCTTTCGGCACGCGGCGGCGGTAAAGCCGCCCAAGAAGCATTGCCGCTGCAGCCTCTACTACTTGGATTGGCGCACCGCGCAGCGCGTCCGAAATTCGCACGTAAGCGGTGTGCTCGCGAAGGCGAATGGTGTGGGTCAAATCGGTGTAGGGATGAAATTCGACGACGAATTGCGGGGGACGGCCGTCGCAGCCCAGTCGCGTGAAAATCCGTTGCAGAATCCGGTCGCCGCCCGGCACCGCCCGGTCTGCCCGCGCCACCGGTCGCGTCAAGAAGGCTTCCTCCGCACCGGCGCCGGCGACAATTCCTTCTGAGCCCCGGCCACGTCCTCCAGCGCTTCCTGCGTGCCCTCCACGGCATCCTGCAGAGTGTCCGAATACGAATCGTAATAAGGCGTGTTCTTGTCGATTTTCTGCAAGTAGGACTGAAATTCTTTGCCTTTGGTCGCGAACTCTTTCAGCTCCAGATGGATGTCCGATTGTTTCTCGCGAGCAATTTCAATTTGATCGGCCGCATCGTCCACGCAGCCTACATAAGCATTGAGGAGGACGTTGAGCATCTCATCGCGCCGCGGCTCGGGCGTGGTGCGCGAAATCTCATATTGGAATTTCTTCAGCCGGTCATCCGCGAACGAAAGATAAATTTTGATGCGGTCTCCCGGAGCCATCGCGTCGCGGATTTTGTCGGACTCCGCGTCGGTGAGGTAGTCTTTCTTGCCTTGCGGCCCGGCTTTCGCGGGGCGCGGGATCGCGAGCCCTCCCAGAATCATGGCCGCGCTCAGCGCCAGCACCGCGATGCGATTTTTTGCGCGTGATTGCCGCGCCGTCAGCTTCGATTCCCGCCTCGATTGTGGCGACGATGATCCCGCCGGCTGTTTCTGTTCCATGATCCGCTCCTACTGCTTTGGTGCGGCCGCTCCGGTTTTCGTTGCCGCGTCCGATTCCGGGGCCGCGCTCGGATGTAATTCGCGCGGAAACAGCTCCCCAA
>JBAVQT010000584.1:0-21821 GCA_049694295.1 Candidatus Acidiferrales bacterium | reverse complement strand
GTGATCACCTGCTTGCCGATGATGATGTTTTTGATGTTGGGAGCGTATTCGGCGATGGTGTCGATGACGGTGTTGCCGAAAGCTTCGCGCTGATCGTCCCAGGCGCCGCTGCTGAGTTTGTAAGGCGCGTACTGCACGAAGCAGGAAAGGATGTGCTTGCCGGGCGGGGCGACGGACGGATCGGTGAGCGTGGGGATGACCATATCAATGTAAGGGCGGCGGGAGAATTCGCCGTACTTGGCCTGATCGTAAGCGCGCTCCATGTATTCCATGGAGGGAGAAATGGACATCGCGCCGCGGAGGTGACGGCCGACGCCGGGCAGACATTTGAAATCGGGCAGACCGTCGAGGGCGAGATTCACTTTGCCGGAGGAGCCGCGATATTTGTAGCGGCGGACTTCCTCGAGGAAATCGGCGGGAAGTTCGCTCGAGTCCATGAATTTTAGAAAGGTGAGATTGGGATCGACGCTGGAGGAAACGAGATCGCCGTGAATTTCTTCGCCGCTTTCGAGGACGACTCCCTGGGCCACGCCATTTTTGGTGAGGATGCGCGCGACGGGAGCCTCGAGGCGGATTTCGACGCCGAGCTCGCGGGCGGCGCTGCCGATGGCGTTGGAGATGCCGCCGGTGCCACCGCGGCTGAATCCCCAGGAGCGGAAAGCGCCGTCGATTTCGCCCATGTAGTGATGGAGGAGAACGTAAGCAGTGCCGGGGGAATGAATGCCGAGAAATGTGCCGATGATGCCAGAGGCGGACATGGTGGCTTTGAGGACGTCGGTCTCAAACCACTGATCGAGAAAATCGGCGGCGCTCATGGTCATGAGCTGAACGAGATTGTAGCGGTCTTCAGCGGAAAGATTCTGGAAACGCTTGCCGAGGAAGGCAAGTTTTTTGAGGTCGCGCGGATCGAAGGAGGTGGGATCGGGCGGAATCATGCCGAGGATGGGCTTTACGAAGCGGCACATATTGACCATGGACTTGCCGAATTCCTCGTAGGCTTCGGCGTCGAGTTTGGAATGGCGCTCGATTTCGCGGCGAGTCTTGCCATGGTCATTGACGCGCCAGAGATAATCGCCGCTGGGCATGGGCGTCATGGTGCCGTCGAGCGGAAGAATTTCGAGGCCGTGGCGGGGAAGATCAAGATCGCGAATGATTTCAGGGCGGAGAAGAGAGACGACATAGGAAAAAACGGAAAACTTGAAGCCGGGGACGATTTCTTCGGTGACGGCGGCGCCGCCGAGGACGTAGCGGCGCTCGAGGACGAGGACTTTTTTTCCGGCGCGAGCGAGGTAAGCGGCGTTGACGAGGCCGTTGTGGCCGCCACCGATCACGATTGCGTCGTATCGCTTGGCCATGGGGATAGTTTGCCGGGTCTCCGCGCGCGGGTGCTGTCTGGAATCAATATCGAATCGAAGCGCGAGCATTCTACAAGCGGGGGCGGCAAGTCACAAGGAGGAAGCAAGCGGGCAACTGACCGATGGTCACGAAAATACGAGGAAAACTGGTTGAGAGCGAACGATGGCGGTTGCGGCGATGGTGCGGGCGCCGAAGCAAGCTTCGGCTTGGGAAAGCGGCGGCAAGCCGCCGCAGTCCAGAGGGGGTTGGGCGGCCGAGCGATTCGCAATTGCAGGAACGGTGAGGTGAGCGCGGATTGTAGATCGCGGGGCGGGAAGGACTCGGGTCTTCAGACCCGGGCTACATTATCGAACCGAAGATAACGGCAGTAGCTGCGACAGAGGCAACGGCGGCCCCGCAGAGCGGGCCGCTACAAATGCAAAACCGTTCGCAGATTGCTTGCGAGCCTTGCAGCGGATGCAATGCACACACTATAATTCGCGCGCTGGAATGGGGGCTTGACGCGCAGCGCGGAGGATGGCGGCGCGTACGTGAGATTGAGGCAGGCCAGGAGAAACAGTGCCAATCGGAACCGCGGTACACGAAAAGACAGCGAAGCTTTGCGAGAGCCTGAATTACCGGGAATGGTCGGGCTACTACGCGGTGAGCGTGTACGAGATGCATCACGAGCACGAGTACAACGCGATCCGGAACGCTTCGGCGCTGATCGATGTGTCGCCGCTGTACAAGTATCTGGTGAGCGGGCGGGACGCGACGAAGCTGGTGAACCGGGTGATCACGCGAGACATAAATAAGGTGGCCGTGAACCAGGTGATCTACTGCTGCTGGTGCGATGAGCAAGGAAAAGTGATTGATGACGGGACGATTTCGCGGCTGGGAGAAAATTTGTACCGCTGGACGGCGGCGGACCCGAGCCTGCGATGGTTTCACGAGAACGCGCTGGGGCTGGAGGTGAAGATCGAGGATATTTCCGACCAAGTGGCGGCGCTGGCGCTGCAGGGGCCGACATCGGGAAGGCTGCTGAAACAGGCAGCGGAAGCGGACATCACCAACCTGAAATATTTCCGGCTGACGCACGGAAAAATCGGCGGCGTGGAAGTGGATATTTCGCGCACGGGATACACGGGCGATCTGGGTTACGAAATCTGGATGCCTTGGAATGAAGCAGGAAAAGTGTGGGATGCGCTGGCGGAGGCGGGAAAGCAATTTGACCTGCACGCGGCGGGGATGATCGCGCTGGACGTGGCGCGAATCGAGGCGGGACTTATATTGATCGAAGCGGATTACACCAGCTCGAAGAGGGCGCTGATCGAATCGCAGAAATATTCGCCGTATGAAATAGGATTGGGCAAGCTGGTGGATTTGAAAAAAGAGTATTTCATCGGGCGCACGGCGCTGGAGGAAGAAAACAAGCGCGGGCCGAAGCGGTTGCTGACGGGGCTGGACGTGAAGTGGGAAGACGTAGAAAAACTTTTCGACGATATGGGGCTGGCGCCGCAGATTCCGAGCACGGCTTCACGAGTGGCCGTGCCGGTGTATCGCGGCGGACTGCAGGTGGGCAAGGCGACTTCGACGACGTGGTCGCCGACGCTGAAAAAAATGATCGCGCTGGCAAGCGTGGCGCGGGATCACGCAACGCCGGGAATCGAACTGCAGATGGAGCTGACCGTGGAAGCGGTGCGGCACAAAGTGCGGGCGACGACGCGCGAGCTGCCGTTTTTCAATCCGGCGCGGAAGACGGCTACGCCGATCATGTGACGGTGAGGCCAATTCATGGATGGCATTCAGGTATCCGACGGCGGCGCCTGGGGGCGGGCGCAGCGCCGCAAACGGCAAAGGGGAAACGATGAAAAGTTTTCGGGACGATTTGCGGAACTGCCCACAGCTCCGCTGCAATGAGACTCCGCCGATTTTTGGGCCCGCTTCGCGTTCGACCCTTTTCACTTTCCCGGGCTGGACGTTTTTATTTGTGGCGCTGCTGGCGACACTGATCGCCGCGCCGGGCAGCTTCGCGCAGGGAGACAAGTGCCCGCCGGTGACGCGCAAAGACGATACGGTGGACGTGCTGCATGGCGTGTCCGTGGCCGACCCTTACCGATGGCTGGAAGATCAAGAGAGCGCGGAGACTCGCGCGTGGATTACGGCGGAGGACAAATGCACGGAAGCGGCGCTGGGGCAGCTTGCGGACCGCGCAGCGATATCGAAGCGCTTGAGCGAGCTGATGAAAGTGGATTCGATCGGGCTGCCGACGGAACGAAATGGCGAGTATTTTTTCGCGGAGCGTCACCCGGATCAGGACCTGTACGTGATTTACAAGCGGCACGGGCTGGATGGAACGGACGAAGTGCTGGTGGACCCGCACACGCTGAGCGCCGATCATTCGACGAGCGTGGGACTGCGCGACGTTTCAAGAGATGGGTCGCTCGCGGCATACGCGATTCGCGCGGGCGGGCAAGATGAAGTGACGATCCATTTCATCGATACGAAAACGCTGAAGGAACTGCCGGAACAACTTCCATCGGCCGTCTATTTCGGGCTTTCGATCGAGCCGGACAAGCGCGGCGTTTATTACTCGAGGACGACAAAGGATGGGCCGCGAGTGTTTCATCATGCGATGGGCACGCCAGTGGAGTCGGACCCGATAATTTTCGGCGATGGGTACGGGCACGACAAGATTGTGTCGTCGGAGCTTTCCGAGGACGGCCGATTTCTGGTGATTCAGGTGGCGTTCGGATCGGGAATCACGCGAATGGAACTTTACGTGGAGGATCTGAAGGCCGGAGGCGGAATCAAGCCGGTGGCGAACGACACGGACGCCCTTTTCGTCGGCGAGGCGGCGGGCGGAAAGATTTTCGTGCAGACGAATTGGAATGCGCCGAAGGGACGGGTGTTCGCGGTGGACCCGGCGCACCTGGCGCGGAGCGAGTGGAAAGAGATCGTGCCGGAGTCGGATACGCCGATCGAGGGAGTTCGGTATCTTGGGGGCAAGGTGGTGGTGCAATACGTGCGTAACGCGACATCGCAGCTAAAGGTGTTCGGCGCGGACGGCAAGCCGGAGGGCGAAATCGCGCTGCCGGCTTTGGGTTCGGTGGTGGGATTGAGCGGGGAGTGGAGCGAGAAGCAACTGTTTCTTGATTTCGGGTCGTACAACATTCCGTACAGCGTTTACCGCTACAACGTGGACGAGCGGAAACTGAATGTGTGGGCGGCACCGAAAGTGCCGATGAAGAGCGACGACTATGCGGTGGAGCAGGTCTGGTATGCGTCGAAAGACGGGACCAAGGTGCCGATGTTTCTTTTTTACAAAAAAGGAATGCCGCACGATGGCGCGCGGCCGGCGATTCTGACGGGATATGGCGGCTTCAATGTGAACGAGACGCCCAGTTTTTCGGTGGAAGCGGTGGAGTGGGCAGACGCCGGCGGAATTTTCGCGGAAGCGAACCTGCGCGGCGGAGGGGAATTTGGCGAGGCGTGGCATCACGCGGGGATGATGGGCAATAAGCAAACGGTGTTCGACGATTTTATCGCCGCGAGCGAGTGGCTGATCGCGAGCGGCTATACGAATCCCAAGAAGCTGGCGATCGAGGGAGCGAGCAACGGCGGACTGCTAGTGGGCGCGGCGCTGACGCAGCGGCCGGATTTGTATCAGGCGGTGATTTGCGCGTATCCGCTGCTGGATATGCTGCGCTACGATCTGTTTGAAGACGGGCCGTATTGGGTGCCGGAGTATGGATCGGCGAAGGACGCGGCGCAGTTCAAATATTTGCTGGCGTATTCGCCATACCAGAATGTGAAAGAGGGAGTGAAATATCCGGCGGTGCTTTTTATCACGGGGGACGGCGACACGCGGGTGGCTCCGCTGCACGCGCGAAAAATGGCGGCGCGGCTGCAGGGGGCGACGGCGTCGGAGCGTCCGATTTTGCTGCTGTACGACACGAAATCGGGGCATTCGGGCGGGCGGCCGCTCGGCAAACAGATCGAAGAAGATACGAACGCACTGAGTTTTCTATTCTGGCAACTGGGGATCAGCACGAACTAAATAGATGGAGCGGACGGAGGCACAGGCCATGATTCGATTTCGAAGCGGGGCAGCGGCGGGCGCGATGGCATTGCTCGCAGGAATGCTGGCGGTGGCGGGAAACGCGCGGGCGCAGGAAGACGGGGTGCCGTCCAGCGACGGGCCGGGCGCGATTCATCTGACGGTGGATGCTTCGCAAGCGCCGCAAAAAATCCTGCACACGCACGAAACGATTCCGGCGACGCCGGGGCCGCTGACGCTTTATTACCCGGAATGGATTCCTGGCGAGCACATGCCGGACGGGCCGATCATCGAGATGGCGGGGCTGAAATTCACGGCTGGGGGAAAGACGATCGCGTGGCGGCGCGACCTGGTGGAGATGTATTCGATCCATTTGGATGTGCCCGCGGGCGCCACGGCGATCGATGCGGATTTCGATTTTTTGCTTTCGGACGCGAGCTCGGGATTTTCGTCGGGCGGATCGGCGACGGCTTCGCTGGATGTATTGAGCTGGAACCAGGTGCTGCTCTATCCGAAGGGATGGCCGGCGGCGAAAATAACTTTTCTGCCGAGCTTGAAATTGCCGGCGGGATGGAAATTCGGGACGGCGCTGCCGGGGCCGAAACGCACGGGCGACACGATCGAGTTTGACGCGGTGCCGCTGGACACGCTGGTGGATTCGCCGGTTCTCTCGGGGCGATATTTTCGCGCGATTGAATTGACTCCGGGAGAAAAGCCGATGCACGAGCTGGACATCGCGGCGGACAGCGCGGCGGCGCTGGAAATAACACCGGAGACGGAAAAACATTTGCACGAGTTGGTGGTGCAGGCGGGCGCGCTCTACGGCTCGCGACACTATCGCGATTATCATTTTCTGGTAACGCTCAGCGACGACGTGGCGCATTTTGGGCTGGAGCATCACGAATCGAGCGATGACCGTTCCTACGAGCGGAGCTTGATCGACGGATCGCTGCTGCTGGAATTTTCGGGGCTGCTACCACACGAATACACGCACTCCTGGAACGGGAAATTCCGGCGGCCGGCGGGACTGGCGACGCCGGACTACCAGCAGCCGATGAAGGACGATCTGCTGTGGGTGTACGAAGGGCTGACGGAGTATCTGGGGAGCATGGTGCTGACGTCGCGGAGTGGATTGCTGACCGAGGAGCAGACGCGCGAGGACCTGGCGTATCTGGCGGCGACGTACGAGGAACGCCCGGGACGCGACTGGCGTCCGCTGCAGGACACGGCGGATGCGGCTCCTTTTCTGTACGACGCGGGAGAATCGTGGTCGAACTGGCGGCGCGGGACGGATTTTTACGAGGAAGGGCAATTGCTATGGCTGGATGTGGACGACACGCTGCGCCGACTGACCAACGACAAGAAGTCGATGAATGATTTTTGCCTGGCGTTTCACGGCGGGACGAGCGGCGAACCGGAGTTGAAGACGTACACATTCGAAGATGTGGTGGCGACGCTGAATGGATTGGTTCCCTACGATTGGACGGGTTTCCTGCGCGCGCGGCTGGACGGGACCGCGACGAAGACGCCGACGGAATCGGTGGAAAACAGCGGATGGAAGATCGTCTACGATGAAGTGCCGAACGAAATGGAAGCCAACGACGACCTGGTGCGGCACCTGCAGGACCTGAGTCTTTCGGGCGGCCTGGTGGTGGACGACGACGGGACGGTGCGCGACGTAATTCACGGAAGCGCGGCGTATGCGGCAGGGCTGGGGCCGGGGATGAAAATTGCAGCGATCGGCGGGCAGCAATTTTCTTCGGACGCGCTGCGCGAGGCGATTGTGGCGGCGAAAAAGGGGACGACGCCGATTCAGCTGATCGTGGCAAATGGAGCGGAGTTCAAGAATTTCGAACTGGATTATCACGGAGGCTTGCGATATCCGCATCTGGCGCGCGATGAGAGCAAACCGGACTATTTGAGCGAAATTCTGGGACCGCTGGCGACGAAGCAGTAGGCGCGACGCCGAACGACGAGGGATGCAGAAATTGGGGTTGGGCGGGGGAAGACCCGGAGTATATTGGCGGGCGGGCGGCGAACGGAATGACACTGAAATTATTTGCGGTTGCGGGCGCGCTGTTTGTGCTGCTGGGGATGGCGGGATTTTTGCATCCGGAGATCAAAATGGCGGAAAGCCAGCGCGACATGGTGGTCGGCGAAAAGACGATTACGGTGGAGACGCAGCGAGTATATTTGATTTCGAAGCCGGTGAGCGCGCTGCTGCTATTCGGCGGCGCGATGATGATATTTCTTAGCACGCGCAAGAGCTAACTGGCGGCGTGGGTTGTTTATCGCGGGTATGACGTCCCGTTGGTCTGATTTTTCCCCTTGGCGTGCCGAAGCGGCAGCGATCCGGCGCGATCCTCGAAAATTTTCCGCGCGAACATGTTTGGAGGTTTGGTGTGTGCGCGCGCGCCCGGGATAGGGAGGCCGGAGTAAGGCTGGCCGACGCGATCGCGGGACGGGGGCCGACCGCGGAGGCGTGGCGGGACTGACGGGGGTGCTAGCAGATGCACGACGGGCCTGGGCCGCTCGGTAGTTATCCGAATTGACGCTGCTGCGGCGGCGGCTCACTCTGGCGGGGATTCCTCTGGGAGGCGATCATGCACGCATTGGGAAACTGGTGTCTTCGTGTGTTCCTTTTCGCGCTGTGGTGCGCTCCGCTGGCGGCCGGGGCCGCGGGCGAGTCACTGGTGATCAAGAGTTCGCCGCCGGGGGCGACGGTGGAGATTGACGGGATCGTGGTGGGAACGACTCCGTACGAATTGAAGTGCCCGGGCGGATATTTTCACAAGACGAAAACGGTGTTTGGCGCGCGGCTGGAACACGCCATGACGGCGCGAGTATATAAGGATGGATACACCGCTCAGGAATTCAAGCTCACGGAGGGACCTTTCGAGTGGGTGGCTCTCAATGGGAGGAATCACGGGCACTACTGGTTACTGAAAACGAATCAGCTGGAGGCCAGCCTGGAGCCGGTTTCAAGAGTGTTTAACGGGGCGATCCATGCGGCGCCCGCTTCATTTAGGCGGGTGAGCGCACGCTCGGAGCTACCGCTGGAACAGATTGTGGAAACGGCGACGCCCGCAGTGGTGAAGCTGGAGGACGCGGAGGGATGGGGAACGGGGTTTCTGATTACCGATACCGGAATCATCGCGACGAATCATCATGTGACGGAAGGAACGTCGACGATGACGGTGGTTTTTTCGGACGGGACGAAAATGCCTGGCAAGGTGGTCTATAGCAACTCGGCGCAGGGCACGGACCTGGCGCTGGTAAAAGTCGAGGGGCGGAATTTTCCGTCGCTGCCACTAGCGCGGTCGGATGAGCTTCGAGCGGGGCAGACGGTGATCGCGATTGGAAATCCGGGCGGAGGGATGCCGGACACGGTAACGCGAGGAATCGTCAGCGCAGTGGGGCGGGATCGGGAAGCAGGCCCCGGCACATGGATCCAGACGGATGCCAACATCAATCCTGGAAATAGCGGAGGGCCGCTGCTGAATGTGTATGGCGAGGTGGTGGGAATCAACACGCTGAAGGTGATCGGCCTGGGGAATTCAAGCGGCACGGTGTCTGGACTGGGCTTCGCGCTTAGTTCGGATGATTTGCTGCAACTCCTGCAACGATTTTATCCGGACGCGGATTCCGATCCGCCGGCAACCGCTCCGGTGGGAACTGGAAGCGTGACGATCGCGTCGGACGTGCAGGGAGCGGACATATATGTGGATGGGAAGCTAGTGGGCGAGACGCCTTCGAAGATTGTGTTGAGCATGGGGACGCACCATGTGGAGGTGAAGACCAGCGGGAAGCAGGAATGGGTGCGGGATTTGGATGTGACCAAGGATAGCGAGGTGACTTTGCGGCCGGTGCTTGGGGCGCAGCCTTAAGTTGATAGTGATGGGCCAGGCGGTGGACGGGTCGGGCGGCGGATCGGGCGGCGGGTTAGGCACCGGATTAGGCGTCGGGCGCGGGGCCGACATAGGAGAGAGCGCGGCGGAGGTAGGAATCCAGTTCGCGGACGCGGAAAAGCTTCATTAGCACGCCTGCCAGCAGGAATCCCAGGGTGCTGACGATGGCGAGGAGCAACAGGGCGCCCAGCGGACCGCGCCAATTGATGAAACGCTCGAGATAATCGGTGAGGCGGTGGGCGCCATAGCCGGCGACGACGGACGCGGCGGCGACCTTGGCGAAGAAAATCAGGAGACTTCCCTGCTGGCGGTTGCGGGTGCGGCGATTGAGCAGCACGAAGAGAACGATGGTGTAGGCAATGATGCCGAGGGAGCTGGCGAGGGCCAGTCCCAAGTGCTGCTCGCGGTGAACCAGCCACCAGTAGAGAGGGATATTGAGCGCGGTCATCACGGTGCCGACTACGGCCGGGGTGATGGTGTCTCGCGTGGCGTAAAAGCCGCGAGCCAGGATGTATTGGGCGCCCCAGGCAAACATTCCGAGCGAAAAATAGGCGAGGGTGGCGGCGGTGGCCTGCATGTCAGGTCCGCGGAGGCGGGTGTGGGAGAAGACTAAATGCACGAGAGGGAGACTCTGGGCGATGGTGAGCGCGGAGATGGGGACGAGGAGAAGGATGAGGCCTTTGAAAGTGGAATTGAGGATGCGGTTGAGGTCGTCGAATTTTTTTTCGGAATAGAGCTGGGCGAGGATGGGAAACGAAGCGACGCCAATGGCCTGGCCGACGAGGCCGAGGGGGACGCGCATAAGCGTCTTGCCATAACTGAGCCAGGTGATGGAAGCGGGCTGGAGGAAAGAGCCGAACCAGCGAATGATCCAGTCGTCGGTGAAGGAAAGCGAGAGAGCGAGCATGATGGGGACGGAAAGCTTGATGAACATCCAGAAGCCGGGATGACGGATGTTGAAATTGGGAACGAAGCGCGCGCCGGCGCGATGAGCGCCGTAAATCTGAAGCAGGAAATTTCCGACGATGGCGCCGCAGAGAGTGCCGATGGCAAAGCCGGTGATGCCCATGCGAGAGGCGAGCAGGACGCCGCCGAGGATGGTGCCGGTGTTGTAAATGAGCGGAGCGAGGGACGGGACGACGAACTGTCCCTTAGCATATTGCACGGCGCTCATGATGCTGCCCTCGTAAAAACAGAATTGCGCGGGAAGCATGATGCGAGTGAGGAAGATGACGCGAGCGCGCTCGGCGGGACTGAATCCGGGAGCGATCCAGGAAGCGACGTGGCCGGCGAAAATTTCGCCGAGGACGACGAGGGCGACAACGGCGAGGCCCATGACGGTGACGACAGTGGAAAAAACGTGCCAGCCTTCGTCTTCCCTATTTTCGGCGACGAATTTGGTGAAGACGGGAATAAAGGTGACGCTAATGGAAGCGCCGGCGATTAGATAATTCAGAAAATCGGGGAGCGTGAAGGCGGCGTAGTAGGCGTCGGTGACGCCGCTGGAGCCGAGCTGGTGGGCGACGGTCCACTCACGGAGGAAACCGAGAATGCGGCTGAGAAAGACGCTGGCCATGACGATGCCAGTGGCGGCAGCGATGCGGCGGTGCAAAATCTCGGTCGTCACGGGAAATATGGTAAATGGTTTGTGGCGGGCGAACTAGGGGTTTGGGGCTGGGTGTTTCCGGGCGGACGTGAAGGGCATAAGCGGCCCCGCTGCAACGGAGGGCGAGATTGAATGATCGCCAGGACGTCGGTGGGTGTTGGCCGGGCGCGGAAAAACCCGAGGACTGCCCGGCAAGTGGGGCTGGGACGCGAAGGCTGCGACGGTTATGAGTTATGTCGCCGAACGGGCAGGAGAGCCGGGAGGTGCGGCGCGGAGATATTGGGTGGGCCAGGAGGCGGTGACGCCGAGTGCTTGCGCGGCGTGGAGAGGCCAGTAGGGATCGCGCAGCATTTCGCGAGCTAGCAGGACGATGTCCGCCTGGCCTTCGCGAATGATGGCGTCGGCCTGGGAGGCGGTGGTGATCATGCCCACGGCGCCGGTGTGAATTTTTGCTTCGCGGCGGATGGACTCGGCGAAGGGGACCTGGTAACCGGGACCGATGGGGATGCGGGCGCCGGGCACTACGCCGCCGGACGAAGAGTCAATCAGATCGACGCCCAGGGGAGCGAGCTGGCGGGCGAGTTCGATGGATTGCGGGAGATCCCAGCCGCCCTCGACCCAATCGGTGGCGGAAATTCGAACGAAGAGCGGCTGGCGTTCGGGCCAGACAGCGCGGACGGCAGCCACGACCTCACGCACGAGGCGAGTGCGATTTTCAAAAGAGCCACCGTAGGCGTCGGTGCGGAAATTGGAAAGCGGCGAAAGAAATTCGTGGAGAAGATAGCCGTGCGCGGAATGAATTTCGGCGACTTCGAAGTCAGCAGGGAGCGCGCGGCGGGCGGCTGAAGCAAAACCGCGAGTGATGGCGGCGATTCCCGCAGCGTCGAGTTCGGCGGGAAGCGGATAGGAATCATTGAAGCGAACGGCGCTGGGCGCGACCGGAATCCAGCCGCCATTTTCGGGAGCGATGGCGCCATCTCCATCCCACGGGCGCAGGGTGCTGCCTTTTCGTCCTGCGTGGGCGAGCTGAATGCCGGGAAGGGCGCCCTGGCTACGAACGAAAGCAGCGATGCGCGAAAGCATTTCGATGTGAGCGTCTTTCCAGATGCCTAGATCCTGCGGGCTGATGCGGCCTTCGGCGAGGACAGCGGTCGCTTCGGTGAAAACCAGCGCGGCGCCGCCCACGGCGCGGCAACCGAGATGGACGAGATGCCAATCGGCGGCGAAACCATCCGTGCTGGAGTATTCGCACATGGGCGAGACGGCGATGCGATTGCGAAATTTGGCGCCGCGAATCTGCAGTTCATCGAACAGATGCATAGAGGTGTCCCCGGAAAAGTGAATGTGGTTGCGAAAAACTGCTGCGACGGTCAATCGTTGCGGCGATGAGTCTTCTGGTGTTGGCGGTCGGCAAGCGGATCGAGCAGGCGGAAAATGTGCACGCCGGCAGCGGGATCGAAGCGATAGAGCAAGGTGGCATCGGCGGCGGTGGCGTCGCGGGCGAGCTCGAGCTCGGGATTATCCACGATGATGTCGCCGTTGTTTTTAATGCGGAGTTCGGTGCCCACCTGAAGAGCGATCCTGGTTTCGTTATTGGCGCTGGCCATGACATTTCCTCCGCGTGAGATGGGCGGTGCTTGCTGCGCTTCGCGGCCGGAAGTCCACGAAGGGGAGTCGCTCGCGGGAAAGGATTCGCGAGAAGACTCGTCAACGATATCGGCAGGATGGGAATCGGCGGGAGGCGGAGCGATTTTCTTTTTTTGAGGTGCGTTGGAACCAGAGTTCATGAAGGCGCTCCCGCGCGACTGGCATGGAGATACAACAAAGGGACGACGAAAAGCCTGCAACAAGTTAGATGTGACGAGCGGGCCGAAAGTCGCAATTCCTGGAATCTTTTTCCCCGCCGTGAATCTAAGATATGGTCCATCGCCGGCGTAGCGCGAAGCGAGCGAACGTCTTGCGGGCGAACTGGAACAAATGAGCAGCGCCGAAGCCACACTCGGAAACAACGCGAAAGCGAATTTTCTTGCCGCGCCGGCCATCAGCGTGAATCCATGGCTGATCGCGATCGCGGTGATGCTGGCGACGTTTATGGAGGTGCTGGACACTTCGATCGCGGCGGTTTCGCTGCCGTATATCGGCGGGAGCCTCTCGGCGACCACGGACGAAGCGACGTGGGTGCTGACCAGTTATCTGGTGGCGAACGCGATCGTGCTGCCGGCGAGCGGATGGTTTTCACTGCGGTTTGGACGAAAGCGATTTCTGATCACCTGCATCATCATCTTCACGGTTTCTTCGTTCATGTGCGGCGCGGCCACGAGCCTGGGAATGATTCTGATGTCGCGCGCGCTGCAAGGAGCGGGAGGCGGAGCGCTGCAACCGATGTCGCAAGCGATCCTGCTGGAATCGTTCCCGCCCGAAAAGCGCGGGCAGGCGATGGCGATGTTTGGGCTGGGAGTGGTGGTGGCGCCGGTGATCGGGCCGACGCTGGGCGGATGGATTACGGAGAATTACACGTGGCGGTGGTCGTTCTACATCAACGTGCCGATCGGAATCCTGGCGGTGATTCTGATCATGCGCTACGTGGTGGACCCGGACTACGTGAGGGATGCCAAGCCCGGGAGGCTGGACAAAATCGGGCTGGGATTGCTGGCGGTGTGGCTGAGCGCGCTACAGATCATTCTGGATCGGGGGCAAGAGGATGACTGGTTCGGAGCGACCTGGCTGCGCTGGGCGGTGGCGCTGCTGGTGATTTCGTTCGTGGCGTTTTTGGTGCGGGAACTGAAGTCGAAGGCGCCGCTGACGAATTTACGAATTTTCCTGAATCGAAATTTTTCAGCCGGATGCGTGCTGATCCTTCTGTATGGCGCGATCATCTACGGGATCGTCACGATCCTACCGCTATTTTTTCAGACACTGCTGGGGTACACGGCGCTGAGCGCGGGATGGGCGGTGAGCCCGCGAGGATTGGGCGCGATGGTGGCGATGCCGGTGGTGGCGCTGCTAATGGCGAGACTGGATCATCGCTGGCTGATCGCGGCGGGATTCGCGGGCGTGGGAGTGTGCACGTACTGGCTGGGGATCGTGAATCTACAGATCGGCGAGTACACGATGACGTGGGCCATCGTTTTGAGCGGGTTTTTCATTGGATTTATTTTCGTGCCGCTGGCCACGATTACCATGGGGACGCTGAGGAACGAGCAGATCGGGAACGCGGCGGGACTCTACAACCTGCTGAGAAACGTGGGAGGGAGCATCGGGATTTCGGTGGTGAACACGATCGTGACGCGGCACGAGCAGGTTCATCGCACGGAGCTCTCGCATTCGCTTTCGGCGGGATCTCCGGAGCTGCAGCAGCGGCTGCACGAGCTGGGGCAAGCGATGATGCAGCACACCGATCCGGTGACGGCGGTGAAGCGCGCGGAAGCGCTGGTGCAGAGTGCGCTGACGCAGCAGGCGGTGTTGTGGTCGTATATCGACGATTTTCGATACATGGCGGTGCTTTGCGTGGCGTGCATTCCGATCGTTTTTGCGCTGAAGCGGGTCAAGCCGAGGCCGGGACATATTGCGATCGAATGAGATTGCGGGACGAAAGGCGGCGCAGGCTGGGCGTTTTGCGAAACGAGCTGAGGCGAGTTTTCGCGTGAGTGTGGCGCTCCGAGCGGTTGCCACCGGGGCAAGCGCCGAAGCAAGCTTCGGCTTTGGAAAGCGGCGGCGAGCCGCCGCACTCCATAACAAGGCGGAGCGGCGAAACTGGATTTTGCGCGGGCTAGAGTTTGAAGACGATTCCGGCGGAAACCTTGGGACTGATCTGGTAGGTGCCGAATAGGCGAGAAGCGACAGCGTCGCCCTGAATACGCCAGGCCCAGCGGCGATGGGGCGGCCCGAAATCCACGCCCGCTCCCAGTTCAGCGCCGAGTCCGCCGGGGGTGACGTAAAGAGTTTGCGGACCGAAGTGCGCGTAGCCAACCAGAGCGTGAGCCCACAGTTCGGGGCCAGCGTGGGTGACCAAACGAACGCGCGGACCGCCGCCGAGGAAGACAAAGGATTCGGTGGTACCGTTCTGGCGTCCGATACCGCCAAAAGCTTCCAAATCCGCAGCGGCCCAATACCTCATGTAATAGGCGAGCGAAGCATCAAGACCGTCAATGGCCGGGTGCGTGCCGGGAGCTTCGTAAAAAGGCATGAAAGTGTAGCCGATATAGACCTGGGTGTAGTAGTCACCGAAGACGCCCTGGACCTCCTGCGGAAGACCGGCGGCAGGCGCGGGTAAAGCAGCGGCGAGCGCGGGAGCGACGGAAACCGGCGCAAGAGCCGCAGCAGGCCCGGCCAAAAGGCTGACAGACGGCGAAGTGAGAAGGAGCGAATTGCCAACATTGGCCTGCGCGCCAAGCTGGCCCGCGCAGAGCACGAGGAAACCCACAAGGACACCAAGCTGTCGCATCACATAGCCCCCAAAGTTTTCCCCTACGCTCCGGACGTACCGGGCCCAGACGGGCCGAGGCACGACCAACATAGGAAATCGTACCGTCGAAGGGGGTACGGTGGGGAAATGTCATTCGAGGGTGGCTCGAAAGGGATAATAGTACTTTTTTGGCGGGCGAAGAGAGCGGACGGAAATGGCGAAGAAACAGCGAAGAAAAGGCAAAGAAGCGAGAATTTTGGGCCTGGCGGTATTCGCGGCGCGACGGAACGGGCTACGTGGGCGAGTTCATTCGGGAGGCGTCCGCGGCCTGGGTGCGCAGCAATCGGGTGACGAGCAGGTGAATGCGGGTGGAGTCCTGCTGAGACATTTCGGTGAATTCAACACCCATGCCCTGCCCCGGGATTGAATTGCGGACAACGGCAGTGGCGCGAATCTCGCCTTCGGGAACGGAGAGCAGGACAGAAACGATGGCGCCATGGGGACGAACTTCGGTGGTGGTAACAAATAAGCCGCCGACATTGAGATCGCTGACGCGAGAAACGGTCTGCTTGGCGTTGGGGGAGTCAACATCCTGCCAGGCGACCCAAACGCCCTGTGGCGTGGGGATGCGCGGATGACGCCGATCGGATTTGGAGGGTTTCAGATTCATGTGACGCCCCACGAGGAATGGGAAATTATACAGTTGGGTGGGAGAGCTGAGGCACGCGAAATCCAGAGGAGTTTCCTGATGGTTTCGGGCGGCAAGGTGGCCAACTTTCGAAGCGGAAGCGAGTGACAGCGAGCGAGTGCGGCCTATGCTGCGGCGGGGCTATAATTGGCGCATGAAATCCAACCTGGAAGGCGGCTGGGCCCGAGCGGCGAAGACGATTCGGGTTTGCGCGGTGCTGCTTGCGGTTGCGCTGGGCGGCGCTGCGAGCGGGCAGCAAATTTCGCCGGTCATTCGGACCGAGCACGGACCAAACAAAGCTGCGCAAGAGGGGAAACCGTACGTGGTGCTGGTGTCGCTGGATGGATTTCGGTATGACTACGCGCAAAAGTATGGCGCGCCGCATTTGCTGGCATTGGCGGCGCGAGGAGCTAGCGCGCCGGACGGGATGATTCCCTCCTATCCCTCGATTACATTTCCAAACCACTACACGATCGTGACGGGACTTTATCCCGAGCATCACGGGATCGTGGCGATGAACTTTTACGATCCGGCAAGGAAGGAATTTTATTCTTACAGCGATCCGCACGCGAACGGCGACGGCACGTGGTATGGAGGAGTGCCGCTGTGGTCGCTGGCCGAACAGCAAGGGATGCGAAGCGCGTGTTTTTTCTGGCCGGGCTCGGAGGCGGAGATCGCGGGGGAGCGGCCGGAGTTTTATCTACACTTCAACGACAAGTTTCCGGACGACAAACGGATCGATCAGGTGATTGCGTGGCTGAAGCTACCGCCGGCGGAGCGGCCGCATTTCATCACGCTTTATTATTCGAACGTGGATCACGCGGGGCACGAGTTTGGACCCAACAGCACGCAAACGGCGGATGCCGTGCATCATGTGGACGAACTAATCGGCGAACTGGCATCGCGGCTCGATGCGCTGCAGATGCGGACCGACCTGATCGTGGTGTCGGATCACGGAATGGAAACCGAGCAGGGAGATTGGATCGATCTGGACCAGTACGCCAACCTCACGGAATTCGTGGCCGCCGGCCCGTTGATCTATCCGAATAGCGAAGACGCGGCGGCAAAGGCGTATGGGGAATTGAAAGGCGCCAGTCCGAAATTCCGGGCATATCGCCGGAGCGATGTGCCTGCCGAGCTGCATTACAACTCGAATCCGCGGACGGGCGACCCAGTGGTGGTGGCTACCGGTCCGTACATGATTCGGGCGCACGCGCCGCCGGGAAGCGCTGAAATCGCGAGAGCGCCGGAGAAAGGCGTCCACGGCTACAGTCCGTATGAAATGAAAACGATGCGGGCGATTTTTTATGCGGAAGGACCGGACATTCGCGCGGACGTGAAACTCGAACCGTTTGAAAATGTGAATATCTATCCGTTGATTGCGAAAATCCTGGGATTGCAGATCGGGCCGATTGACGGCGATCTGCGCGAGCTGGAAGGCGTGTTGCGGACGCCGGGCAGCAGAAGCGCGGGTCATCATCGGGCTACGGCATCGCGGCCGGCCGCGGCGGCTCCGACGAACTGATCGCGCGGCGGCTGGAACGCAGCGGCACCAAGCGGCGCCGGCAAATCAAAACATCGCGAGCAGGCGCTCGATTCCGGCGGCAAATTCATTTTCCGGGGTAATCAGGCTCACGACCACAAATCCATCGGATTGAAAATCGTAGAAGTGGCCGGGATGAACGTAGACGCCGCGGGCTTCGAGCAACTGGATGGCGAAGTCCTCGTCTGAACGCGTGGCCGGCACGCGCAGGACAGCGTACCAACCGCCCCCCAGATCGAGGCGGGTGCAGGGTTTCTGCAGCGACAGCCGGCGGTCCAATTCCACAAGATTTTTTCGCGCGCGGGCCATCAATTGGCGCTGAAAACCATGACGTTGGTCGAGCAGAACGGGAAAGGCGTGCTGCACCGGAGCATTCATCGAGAGGTAGGTGTCGGCGATAACGTCAAGGCGATCGAGAGCCGCGGATTTCAAGGGTGCCGGTCCGGAGACGACCAACCACGCCGCTTTCATTTGGGGCAGGCCGGCGATTTTGGAAAGGCCGCTCATGGTAAAGGTGAGCGCATGGGAATTGGCGGCGAAACTTGTGGGCGGGGCGGAGGGAGCGAGCGAGAAATCGAGAAACACTTCGTCGGCGATCAGGGCAAGGCGATGAGCGGCGCAGAGCTCATTGAGTTTCGCAGCGTCTGACGGCGAGCAGTAATGTCCGGTGGGATTATTGGGATTTACGAGGACGATGGCGCGAGTGCGAGGGGTGACGGCGCGTTCGAGCGAGTGAAAATCAATTTGCCAGCGATAATCGTAGATAAGCGGATAGCGGACCGGACGAACATCCTGAATTTCCGCCAAAAAATCAAAGAGAGGATAGCTGGGCGTGGGAACCAGGACTTCGTCGCCGGGGTTGCAGAGAAGGCGAAACACAAAGGAATAGGCTTCGCTGGTGCTGGTGCTGAGGCAGATATCGTCGATCGAAACGGCGAGGCTACGCTCCGCATAATATGCGGCGACAGCGGCGCGAGCGGAAGGCAAGCCTTTCGGCTCGGGCTGATATTGGAGGACGGCTTCGGCTGCGAGTGAGGCGCGAATTGCCGCCGCGTCATAGTGAAAGCCGCACTCGGTGGGATTGGAGGCGGTGAGATCGAGCAGCGGTCGCGCGGATGCGCGATATTGCGCGAGCGCGCGACTGAGGCGATTGGTATCAAGGTTCCAATTGGTGCGGTCTGCGAACATGAGAGGCGAATCCGGAAGCCACGCTGGATGCGATGGAGGCGGCCGGAGCGGGACCTGATCAATGGTACGCCATTTTCGCGGGAGTGGAGCTAGAGACGGCACATTCACCGGACGCGCCGGACGCGCCACTGGCGACTGAGATCAGGAGGCTGAAACCGGAGAGCGCGCGCGGCGAACTTCTTCGCTGAGGAGGATGGCCTCGGCGATTTCTTTCATGGACTTGCGCCGCTGGCGACTCTGGCGCTGCAGAGCAAGATAGGCATCTTCCTCGCTGATCTGGAGTTCGCGCTGCAGAATGCCCTTGGCGCGCTCGACCAATTTGCGCGATTCGAGACGCTCGGAGAGCTTCACGTTTTCCGCCTCGAGCCGCGCCATCTCAATTTCCGCGCCGACCAGGAAACCCATGGTGGAAATGAGCTGAATTTCGCGCTGGCTATGGGCGTGGGGCTGGCGATGCTGGAGATTGATGACGCCGACAAGTTTGTCGCGGCAGAGAACGGGAACGGAAAGAAAGGCTTCGAAGCGGTCCTCGGGCAGCTCGTGGAAGGCCTGAAAGCGCGGATCTTTGGAGGCATTGCGGCCGACGGCGACGGGTTTTTTATGCTCGGCGACCCAGCCGGTAATTCCCTGCCCCACGTGAATTCTGAGACTGTCGACGACGTCGGAATGAGGATTTTTCGATGCGCCCAAAATCAAATCATTGCCTTCGAGAAGGTAGACGAAGCAGGAATCGCATTTAACGATAGCGGCGACAAACTCAACGACGCGCGCGAGCACCTGACGCAACGGGTCAGCGGAAGCAATGCGTTTGCCGATCTCATGTAGGAATTCGACCTCGGGATTGGCGGCGGCTGGCGCGTCGAGATTCATGGTGGGACTGTAGCGGAGCGGGGAAAGCGGGTCTAATTCAAATATGTGCTTCGAGGCATCACGAATTGCGATGCAAGACGGGATGCGGGGGCGCCGGACGGAAGTGGAGCTTGCCATTCAGGAAAGGCTTGTATACGATTTGCGTGCGCTGGAGGAAGGCTCGGCGCTGCCTGCCAGCAGGAACGAACCGCTCGGCACCTACTTTTCTCAACCACAAGAGTTTCAAAAATAAACTGGAGGATTTATGACGTGTAAGAAGATCGTGATGGCGCTAGCACTATTTTCGCTGATTACCCTATCGGCGACGGCGGCCGGCAACAAGGAATGCGACCGCGTAAAAAATGCGGGGCAAGTGATGACGGAAATCATGAACGTGCCGGACGACATTCCACAGAGCGTGATCGATAAGGCGGACTGCGTGGTGGTGCTGCCTTCGGTGCTGAAGTTTGCGATTGGCATCGGCGGGAGCTACGGACGCGGAGTGATGACTTGCCGCAGCGGGGATACTTTCCAAGGGCCATGGGGCGCACCGACGATGATGGCTCTGGAAGGCGGAAGTTTCGGACTGCAACTGGGCGGACAGGCGACGGATTTCGTGCTGCTGCTCATGAGCCCGCGCTCGGCGCAGAATATTCTGACGAGCAAGGTGAAGATCGGCGGAGACGCCTCGGCGGCGGCCGGGCCGGTGGGCCGAAACGCATCCGCGGAGACGGACGTGACGCTGCGAGCCGAGATTCTTTCGTATTCGCGAGCGCGCGGACTTTTCGCGGGCATTTCGCTGGCCGGCTCGACGCTGCGGCCGGACAACAACGCAAACAAGAGCCTCTACGGGAAGGACCTCAACGCGAAGGACATTGCGCTGGAAGGCGCCGTGGCGCCGAACGAGTGCGCCAAGGTGCTGATCGGCACGCTGAATCAGAAGTCGCCGAAGAACCTCTCGAAGTAACGCATTCCGAAAGGCGGCTGAGTCCGCTCGCGGCGCGAAATATCTGGCGAAAGCGCCGCGAGCGGACCAGGCGCGCCTGGAACGCGCGTCGAAACGGCGCCGGGCGCGACGGACGCGCAATTCGTTATTCAAACCGCATACGCAAATTTTCGTTTGGCAACGATTTGACAACGTGAAGGTCGGAGCAGTTGCGCAGAATCCAATCGGCGCCGGCTTCGCGCAAGATGGCGATGCTGCTGGTGGTTCCCACGGCTAACACGCGCGAGCCCGCCGCTTTCCCCGATATGACTCCGGCCGGCGCGTCCTCGACCACCACGCAATCTTTCGCGGCAAAACCGAGCTTACGAGCGCCCTGAAGATAGGGGTCGGGTGCGGGCTTGCCGCGCTCGATATCGCTGGAGGTGACGAAGGAATCGGGGCGCGGAAGTCCGGCGGCGCGGAGGCGAACCTCTGCAAGCGCGCGAGTGCAGGAAGTGACGATGGCCCAGCGAGCGCGGGGCAGCGATTGGAGGAGTTCGAGCGCGCCTGGGAGCGGCACGACGCCCTGGAGGTCGGCAATTTCGCAGCGCTCGATCTCGGTATTTTCAGCAGCCTGAACCGAGGCGTCCGCGGCTGGCAGATATTCGCGAACGGTGGTGATGCTGGGGCGGCCATGGGCGCGCTCGACTACTTCTTCAGGATCGAAGCCATGGCGCGCGGCCCATTGGGACCAGACGCGGGCTACCGCGGGAGTGGAGTCAATCAGCACACCATCCATATCGAACAAAAAGGCCGCGCAAGAGATTTCTGTCATGGGCCTGCGAAGGTTTCCTCAAGGTTTTTTGATGCTGCTCAAAGATAAATTGATTCTGGATGGGATGGAAACGCGAAATTGAGCGCGTCGAAACAGACTTCGGCGCGAGGCGTCAATTTTCCGTGGCGGCGGGAGCCGATTTGGATATTTCGCCCGATTCGGAAACGCTGCGCTTGGCAATCTCCATCAGGGCGGGCAAGACATCGCCGAAGGCCGTGCCGGCATTGGCGTTGCCGAAATCGAAATAGAGGCGCGCGTACATCTTGTAGAGAGACTCGTAGATGCGCTGCGCTTCGGGCTGGGGCTGATACACGATGTGAGGCGGGCAGATTTTCCGTTGCGCTGCTTCGATGGTCGGGAAAGTGCCAGCGGCCATGAAAGCAAAGATTGCCGAACCGAGGCTGGTGACTTTGCGGCTGGGCACGAGGACGGGACGGCCGAGAACATTGGCGTAGACCTGATTGAGCACGGGATTATTT
>JBAVQT010000583.1:0-9191 GCA_049694295.1 Candidatus Acidiferrales bacterium | reverse complement strand
CAGGAATATCCCGTCGAGCGCGCTTATCGCGACGCTCGCATCACCGAAATCTACGAAGGCACCAGCGAAATTCAGCGCCTCGTCATCGCGGCCTGGGTCCTGAAAAGCTACTAGCCATGCTCGACCTCGATTGCGGCGCCGAATTCGATCCTTCGCGCGATGCTTCTTTTTTCGCGGCGATTCCTTCGCGTCCCGGCGTCCTGCGCATCGAAATGTCCGCGCCCGGCGCGCAGCCCTATCTCGCGCGCACCGCCGATCTTCATCGCGCGGCCGAACGCCTGCTTGGTCCTCCCGACCCGGCCACGAAGCGCCTCAATCTTCGCGCGGTCGCCGCGCGTCTCCGCTACCGGCTAACCGGCTCGAAGTTCGAACAAATTTTCGCGCTTTATTCTCATGCCAAGTGCGACCTGCCTTCGCGGTATCGCGATTTCCTCCGTCTTCGCACGCCGGCGCTTCTGAAAATCAATCTTCGCAATTCCTATCCGCGCTGCTACGTCACCCGCAGCGTCCGCGCCGACGAAGGTTTCTACTTCGGACCGTTTCCCTCGCGCCGCTCCGCGGACGCCTTCTCCGAGGGATTTCTCGACCTTTTTAAGATTCGCCGCTGCCAAATTAAAATCCGCCGCGATCCGGCATTTCCCGGTTGCATCTACTCGGAAATGAAGATGTGTCTCGCACCCTGTTTCGCGGGCTGCACGAAAGAAGAATATGACGCTGAGCTCGCGCGCGCCGTCGAGTCCCTGGCATCTTCCGGCACGTGGCTCACTGCGGAGCTATCGCGGGAGCGGGAAGCGGCCAGCGCGGCACTCGATTTCGAGCGCGCTGCAGCGCTTCATAAGCGCCTCGAAAAGGCCGCCGCAGCGCTGCGCTCGCTTCCCGATGCCGCGCGCCGCATCGAGGAACTCGACGCTGTGATACTCACTCCGGCTGCGGAAGAGAAGACCATCGCGGCGTTTCCAATTCACGCGGCCATCTTCGGAGAGCCTTTCTTCATCCGCTTTGCAGAGCTATCCAGCGCCCCGCGCTCCGTGGAAGCCATCTTTCGCAATGCGCTGGATCCTGCCTCCTTGATTTCTCGCGTTGCCGCTGCCGATCTCTCCGCTTCGTTTGGGCCGGCGCCCGAAGCTTCCGCCGTTTCCGAAACGCCACCGGTATCCGCCGTTGATCTCCGCCGCCGCTTTGGTCTCCGGTCCGCGCCAGCCGAACTCGGCGAGCACCTCGCGCTTTTCTCGCGCTGGTTTTACTCCAAGCCACGCGAAGGCGAAATTTTCTTTCGGGAAAAGGATTGGCCCTATCGTCGCATCCTGCGCGCCTGCAGCCGCCTGCTTGCGCCGCCTGCGATGGAGACCTCGCGATGATCCCAGCGCAAAACGCCGCCGAGCCCCCAGCCGGCGCCGAGCGCCTCAATCGCCTGCCCGCCGTGGTCCGCGCGCTTCGTCATCGCAATTTTCAGCTTTTCTTCGGCGGCCAGCTCATTTCCCTGGTCGGCACCTGGATGGACAATATCGCCGAGGCGTGGCTCGTCTACCGCCTCACGCATTCTTCGTTTCTCCTCGGCGCCGTCGCTTTTTCCGGCCAGATTCCCGTATTCCTTCTCGCGCCGATTGGCGGCATGGTCGCAGACCGCTGGAATCGCCGCAGCATCATCATCGCCACTCAGGCTTCCTCCATGTTTCTCGCTTTCGTTCTGGCTTTTCTCACGCTTTCGGGCCGTGTCCGAGTCTGGGAGGTGATGGTCCTGGCGGCGCTGATGGGCGTGGTCAACGCCTTCGACATTCCCACGCGCCAGGCTTTTCTCGTTGAAATGGTTGGCCGCGCGGACCTGATGAATGCCATCGCGCTCAACTCTTCCATGTTTAATGGGGCCCGTGTAATCGGCCCTTCCATTGCCGGCATTCTCGTTGCCAGCGTCGGTGAAGGCTGGTGCTTCTTCGCCAACGCCGTCAGCTACATCGCGGTCATCGCTGGACTCCTTCTGATGCGGATGGACCGCGTGGTGCGCGAAACCGAAACCGCATCACCGCTGGAGCGCATCGCCGAAGGCTTTCGTTTCGTGCGCGACACCGCCCCGATTCGCGTCCTGCTGATGCTTCTCGGCCTGGTAAGTCTCGTCGCCATGCCCTATGCCGTCCTGATGCCCGTCTTCGCGCGGGATATTTTGCATGGTAATGCGCGCACGCTGGGCGTCCTGATGGGAGCCACCGGAGTTGGAGCGTTGGCCGGCGCGCTGGTGCTCGCCTCGCGTCGTGGTGTGCGCGGCCTGGGCCGTTGGGTGGCGATAGCCTGCGCCTCGTTTGGCGTGTCTCTCATCCTGTTTTCGTTTTCTCGTTCCTACATTCTCTCCGTCGCGCTGCTCGTTCCCGTCGGATTCTCGATGATGGTGCAAATGGCCTCATCCAACACTCTGATTCAAGCCATGGTTCCCGACCGCCTGCGTGGTCGCACCATGGCCGTCTACTCCATGATGTTCATGGGCATGGCCCCGCTTGGCGCGCTCCTCTCCGGCATTCTTGCCGAACACATCAAGGCGCCGTTGACGGTTGCGCTCGGCGGCGCCGGCGCCATCGTGGGAGCGATTATCTTTGCGCGCAACCTGCCCAAAATTCGCGTCGAAGCTCGCCAGTTGCTCGTCGCGCAGGGCATGGTTGGCGGAGAACCCGCGCAGGAGATGACCGCGAACGTCGTGGAATAGCGCCGCACCAGGCTCCCGCTCTCGCTCTGATATACTGCACGCTGTTTTTATCGAAAGATTTGGGAAAAGAGGATTGGAAATGTCATCGGCTGCTGCCGGCAACGGCGAAAAAATTCGCGGCTTCGCCACGCCCCAGGGCACACTTCGCTACGCCGCCCGTTTTCAGGGCCGCGCGGCTGCGGGCCATTTTCGCGAGACGGGCGCCGGCCTGGTGCTCTCTTCCGTTGGCATCGGAACCTATCTGGGTGAGCCCGATGCCGCCACCGATCGCGCCTACGCCGATGCCGTCATTGCCGCCGTCGAAGGCGGTTTCAATCTGATTGACACCGCGATTAATTATCGCTTCCAGCGCAGCGAACGATCCATCAGCGCGGCCCTGCGTCAGCTCGCCGCCAAGGGATTCGGACGCGATGAATTCGTGGTTTGCACGAAGGCGGGTTTCCTCACGCCGGATTCCGAAATGCCCGTTGATGCCAATGAATATTTCGAGCGCGAGTATCTCGAACCGGGTATTTTTCATGTGGAAGATATTGCGGCCGGGTGCCACTGCCTGGCGCCGCCTTACCTCGCCAATCAGCTCGACCGCAGCCGCGCCAATCTGGGGCTCGAAACGATTGACGTTTTCTACCTTCACAATCCCGAAACGCAGCTGGCCGAATTGCCCCACGATCGCTTCAACGCCAGAATTCGCGAAGCCTTCGTATTTCTGGAATCAGCCGTTGCGCAGGGAAAAATTGCCGCGTACGGCCTGGCCACCTGGAACGCTTTTCGCGAGGATCCGCAGTCACAGGGATATCTTTCGCTCGCCGATATGGCTGCCATCGCCCGCGATATCGCCGGCGACGCAAATCACTTCCGCTTCGTGCAGCTTCCCTTTAGTTTGGCCATGCCCGAGGCGCTGTCGCGCGCCAATCAAATCGTGGAAGGAAAAACCATGGCCATGGTCCAGGCAGCTCGCGCGCTCGGTATCACGCTTGTATCCAGCGCCGCGCTTCTTCAAGGTCAGTTGGCCAAGAATCTCCCGGAATACGTCGCGCAAGTTCTCGGCCAGCCCAATGACGCCGCCCGCGCTCTGCAATTCGTCCGCTCCGCGCCGGGCGTTACCACGGCCCTGGTCGGCATGAGCCAGGTCAGCCACGTCCTGGCGAATCAATCGCTGGTCACCGTGGAGCCTGCCCCTCGCGATCAATTTCTGAAACTATTCGAGCGCCGCGGCTAGTCGCTCGCGGTGGCCGCAATTTCGGGATGGCGCTCGCCGATCCAGTTTTCAATCGCCGCGCCCACTTCATTTAATTTGCCGGAAAAAAAATGATCCACGCCTTCCACGATCACCAGCCTTTTCGGCTCCGGCAAAGTCGCGAAAAGTTTCTCGACGTTTGCCCGCGAGCCGAACCGATCGTTTCCGCCCTGCAAGATTAGTTTCGGCTTGGCGCACTCTCGCAGATAACTCAAGTCCGAGTCGTTCACCGGAATCCCCAGACCAATCAAGTCCGTTACGCGCGCATCCTCGCAACCTACCCGCAATCCCACCCACGAACCGAAGCTGAATCCCGCCAGCACGATCGGCCGCCCCGGATATTCGTCTGCCAGCCAGTCGAGCGCCGCGCGGACGTCGTCGCGCTCGCCGCGTCCTTTGTCGTGCGTTCCCTCGCTCGATCCCGCGCCGCGGAAATTGAACCGCAGCACCGGAATCCCTCGCCGGTGCAGAGCCTTCGCCGCCTGATAGACCACTTTGTTGTGCATCGTCCCGCCAAATAGAGGATGCGGATGGCAAACCAATCCCGCGAGCGCAGGCTCAGGCGTCGGCGCGGTCCACAGCATCGCCTCCAGCTTTCCCGCCGGACCTGCGATCGAGAAACTGCGATGAAACACGTCAGCCATGGGATTCGAGAAAATCAGTGTAACGAACGCGGATTGGCGGCGCAAAGCGGGACGCTCAAGAGCGGGGAATCGGGCCGACGGAAAAGAAAACGGCTGAGAAGAACGGTTGAATCCATCTTTGCTTGAGCTACTTCCTCCATTCCACCGAGACGCACGTCAGCATCGCGCTAGCGCCGTTCTGCGGATCGGCCAGCGGCGCCGGTCCCGGGGAATCGTCGTGCGTAGCTACGCGCACCACGCGTCCGGGGATTTCTCCCGCCTGGGCCCATTCTCCCCAGGGAATTTTGGCAAGCAGGGAATCACCAGGAGCAAAGATGCGCGTGGTGGTAAATCGAGCGCCATGCCTCGAGACGTCCTGCGTCATAGACTCTTCCGGCCACGGCGAGCGGAATGGGCGCACGAAGATCGGCAGAGCAAACGGGATGCGTGGAGAAGCGCGTCGCTCGTCCCGCGCCGAGCGCTCGGCGCTGCGCAGAGGCCGCTCCAGCCGCAGGGCCACGCGAAAGCCGCCTCCCGGCACGGAGTCCACGCGCATGATCCGCGCAGGGGTTTCGGGCTGCACCCCGGGCGCAACCACATCGAACGGAAACGCCACCCAGATGTGGGAGTCCACTTCGCAGCGCTCGGTCCGCTCGACCATCAGCCCTCCGCGAGCTACGTCCACCGTGCTTGCTGTTTCCAAACGCATTCCGAGCGGACCCCGCCAACGCAGCCGCGCTGGCATTCTTACTTGAGCTCGTGGATGATGGCGCAGTTCTACTGAGGGCCGGGGCATGGGCACGTCATCCTATCTGTTAGCGCAGGTCGGGTCAAACGTTCTCGGATTGCGAAGAGCATTTTGCCGGCCACTCAAGCGCCGCATGGTATCGCTGGCCAGTCCGGCAGTCCCGAATATTCATTGCGCCAAGCCCCTCGCGGTGATAGCTTTACGCGAACTCTTCCCGGCCCGCGAGGTTGCTTATGGATAGCTCTATTGAACGTCGCGCCGCTCGCCGTTTCACAATGATGCTCCCGCTCAAAGTTCGTTTCACTGCGGGAAACAGCGTCACCGAGCAGACCGCCGAGACCCGCGATGTCAGCTTCCGCGGTCTCTATTTTCTGATCGAGGCTGGCGTTGAAAACAACAGCCCCATCGAGTTTGTCCTCACCCTGCCGCAACAGATCACTCTAGCCGGCGACGTTCACATTCGCTGTTACGCCCGTGTCCTGCGAGTGGAACTCCACAACGGGCGTCGCGGTGTCGCCGCTCGCATCGATCGCTACGAATTCCTGCCGCCCGCTGCTGCCTGATTCTGCACACATCGAAATCGGAGTAGAATGACGCTTTGCCGGCGTTTCCGGGAAGGGATGACGCATGTACCACTACGATCCTGCGACCGCTCTTGAAGAATTGCGCGACGATGCGGTGCTGCCGCATCCTGTCCATCTGCGCGACATGATGCTGCGGACGAAGCTCGATGCCACTGTGGCGCTCGATCTGAATCGCGATTTTCAAGAGTATCTCACCCAATTTGGCGAAGCACAGAAACGCGCGCGCGGCATTCTCGAGCGGCTAGCCGCCGGAGAGCGCAAGTCTTCTTAGACCGGCCTGCGTATTGCCGCAGCGAGCGGAGACACTTTCATGGCACGCCACACCATCCTCATCGATGCAGACGACACGCTCTGGGAGAACAATATATTCTTCGAGAAGGCCATCGAGCATTTCGTCTCTCAACTCGAGCATCTGGGTTACACGCGCGAATACATCCGCCACATCCTCAACGAAACCGAGCGGCGCAATATCCGCCAGCACGGATACGGCGTCCGCAGCTTTCGCCGTTCGCTTGAAGATACCTATCTGAAACTCGCCGGTAATGCATCGCGCCGCGAAATCGTCCAGGAAATTGAAAGGCTGGCCGCGGAGTTGGAAGCGACTCCTCCGCACATTCTGGACGGTGTGCCGGAGACGCTAGCCTATCTCGCCAAGCATCATCGGCTCATTCTTCTGACCAAGGGCGAGGCCGCCGAGCAGGCGGGCAAAGTCGAACGGTCGGGCTTGCAGTCTTATTTCGAACACATTGAAATCGTTCTCGAAAAAGAGCCCACCACTTACGATCGGATGATCGAAGAGTTCAAAATCGTTAAGACGCACGGTTGGATGGTGGGAAATAGTCCGCGCAGCGATATCAATCCCGCGCTGCAAGCCGGCCTGAATGCCGTCTTCATTCCGCACTCCGCCACGTGGGAGCTGGAAAAGGCGGAGATCGAAAGCGGCAATGCGAAGTTACTGGTGCTCACCAGTTTTCGCGAGATGCGCGAGCACTTCTAGTTTTTTCGACGGCAATCCTGATTCAGTTCGGAGGTTCGAAATTGAAGGGAACGTGCACGATCGCTTCCAGGTCGACGGGCACGCCGTCGCGCGATCCGGGGCGGAATTTCCACTGCGCGAAGGCCTGGATCGCGCTGCGATCCAGCGGCGGTTCCAATCCCCGAACCAGTTGAATGCTATCCACCGAGCCGTCTTTGCGGATAATGGCGTAAAGTACGACCTCTCCGGAAACCCGCTGCTTGATCATCTCCTGTGAGTACTCAGGATCAACCTTTTTAATTGGCTCCGGCCCCGAAAGCTTTCCATTCTGCCGGATATGCGGACCCTCGGTTTCGTCGAGCTGCGCAAAATGCAGTTCCCAGCTTCCGCTTTTGCTCGTCAGGTTCGGTAGGTCCACATGAAGAGTGTGAATTTCCTTGCCCATCAGCAGCGCTTCCGGCGGTGCGCTGGGGTCCAGATGACTCAGGTCCGCCGGACCTCGCCGCGAGGACTCCATTGGGTCTGTCGGAATCGTAGTCATCGGCTTCAAATTGAGGCCGTGCCCGGTGCGGACACCCGCGGGTGCGATTCCGCCGCTGCTGTTGCTCGCTCGGCCTGATCCGCCGCTGACGCTTATCGCGGCGGGAAGGGAACTGGCGCCTCCACCGCGGTTCGGCGCGGCACCCTCGGGTTTCGAACCGACCCCGCCCGGCGTCCCGGCGCGCGCCCCTTCGGGCGAAATGGACACGCGCGCCGCGAGATTTCCTTGCGGCACATTTACTTCGGGCGCAGGCGGAGCTGGCGAAGCGGAAATTGCAATTAGCCGGCGCAGATTCGGGTCCGAAGAAGTATTTTGCGCGACGTCCGGAGCAGGCGCGGCGGGCGCATCCACGTGGGTCCGCCGCGGCACGGCAACGGATGCCGAGGTAGGCATGAGCGGCATTTTGGGCTGCTGATTCGCCAGCGGCGAAGCCGCGATATTCAACGGGGATGGTGTCTTTTCGTTATTTGCGATTTCCGGTGCGGCTATGTCGGTTGCATCGTGCCGCGTCATGCGAGGTGCGGCAGCCGAAGGCGCGAATGGGAGCGCGGGCTTAGCAGGCGCCGCTTGAGCCCACTGCACGATATTCGGCACGGGCACCTCAATCTTGGGCGGCGCAGCGGGCGCGTCGGGTTGAATCAGCGTCTGCCTCGGATGCGTGATGTGAAGCGGCTCGGAAAGGATCGTCTGGCGCGGATGGTAGGCGTCGGCGCCGCGTTGCGCAATCTCCGCGGGAACGGCGGCCGGCGCCTTCGGTTTTGGCGCGGGACCGGGCAGCGAAATTTTCGGCAAGTCTTCGGGCGTGCCGTACCAGGTCATTTCGATGCGCACCGGCGCAAGATTCGATTCGGTCTTCGGCAAAAATCCCCAAATCGGCAGGGCCAGTAGCAGCACGATGACGATGTGCCAAGCACTTGAGGCCACCCACGCGCCCGCAGAAAGTTTTTTCGGGGCCAGAAGCGGTTGAAGCGGCGAACTGGTCGGAAGCTCTTCGATTGCCGGAGCGGCCGTTCCAGAAAAAAATTCCCGCCAGCTCGATCGAAACTCCTCCCACGGAGAAATCCACTCCACGCCGAGATCGAGCCTTGGCAGGCGCGAATGCGCCGGGAGTTCGAGCAGCCAGTCCGGAGGTGCTTCAGGTGGTGCGATGGGCGCCATGGGTCCGGGAATTATACCCTGTGTAGGATGCGCCGCGTCACGCTGCGGCTGCCAGCCGGTAGAAGCTTAAGGCCGCGTCGCCCTGTTCGACGAGGCGGGTTCGCTCGAGGCGATCGAATCGCTCGGGCAAATCGACGGCCGCGCGGTGTTCGGCTATCACCATCCCATAAGGCGCCACCAGATGTGAATCGTCCAGAAACTCAAGCGCGTGGAGGTATTCTTGGGTTTTTTCGTACGGCGGATCGAGAAAGATAAAATCCGCCAGCAGCCTCCGCGCCGCCAGACGCTGCAACGCTCGCATGGCGTCCATCTCGATCACTTCCGATCCGGCGCGAATTTCGAGCGAAGCCAGATTCTGGCGCAACAGTCTCGCGGCCGCGCCGTAGGATTCGACGAAGATCGCCTCGCGGGCACCGCGACTTAGCGCCTCGATGCCGATCGCGCCCGTGCCGGCATAGAGATCGAAAAATAGCGCGTCGCGCACCGCGGGACCGAGAATATTAAAGAGAGTCTCGCGCAGCCGGTCGCTGGTGGGCCGTAGCGCGAGTTTTCCCGGGCCTTTCAGCAGCCGGCTCCGATATTTCCCCGCGATCACGCGCATCAAAGCTATCCCACCTGCGCCAGACGATAGC
>JBAVQT010000582.1:0-10480 GCA_049694295.1 Candidatus Acidiferrales bacterium | reverse complement strand
ATCTTAGGCATGAAGTGCGAGAGCCGACACCAGCACGGCCAGCAAGAACCATCCAAAATTGCGCGTTCTTCGGAGTCCTTTCACTCGCAGCGGCACGAACGCGCCCACTGGAACTCATCCAGAGATGGACTGCATCAGGCGCGGGCGACGCCTGGGCGAAAACTGGCTACGGCTTTGGTCTCGTCGGTGAATGTGGGAATCGATTGGATCAGGCGGGTCAGCTTTAAGACTTCGCGGACGCGGCCATCGGGATTGAGAAGCTTGAGGCCGCCGCCTTTGCGTTCGAGGGATACGAAGGCGCGCACGATGGTGCTGATGCCGGAGCTGTCGAGTTGCGTAACGCCAGCCAGGTTGACCACCAGATCGCAGGGACTGGCGTCGAGCATTTTGCGGAACCAGCTAGCGAGCTCGTCGTTGCTCGATCCGATGGTGACACGGCCCTGGAGATCGAGAATGTGCACGTTTCCGGATTTTCGCTGGGACACTTGCAGGCCCATTCGCCCCTCCCCCTTCGCGCGACGCGCCGGCTGGCGCCTCGCACAGAGTCCATCGACCGACGCATTATAACGCTGTCGCCGCGGAGTAAAACAGAGAAGCGGAGCAGAGGCTTGCCGGACTGGGCAGGTGGCGAGGGAGCGCGAAGCAGCCCGGGAAATAAAGGAGGTGAAGGCCTGGCGGCTTCCACCTCCCGGGGTGGGTGGGGCGCGGCCTGAAACGCACCGGCGGGCATCACTGCCGGCCGGTTGCTTCAGCCACCCGGCCTGGACGGCCGGTCTCCACGAGTAGACTCCGATGTATCACGCGCGAAAGTTCAGGTCAACACTCAATCAAGCATTTTGACGGTTTTTAATGATTGGCTGTCGCGAGCGTGGTGGTCGAGCACCTCGCGAACCTTGCGCGCCAAGTCGCGCCTGGAATAGGGCTTCTGGAGAATGGGGAGGCCTTGCTGCTGGGCGCGGTTGCGGAGGGCGATATCGGCGCTATAGCCCGTGGCGAATAGTACCGGGACCTTCGCACCGCTCTGGCAGATGCGCTCATAGACATCGGGCCCTGTCAGTTTTGGGAGGATAACGTCCAACAGAAGGAGGTGGACGTCTTGCTGGCGCTCGCGGAGCATCTCATATTGGGCCAGGGCCTGTTCACCATCTTCCGCAAGAATGACGCGGTATCCCAGGGCGGTGAGGGTGTCCCGCGCAAGCTCGCGCAGGCCTTCGTGGTCTTCGGCCACCAGGATGGTCTCGGCGCCCCCGCAGATCGGCCCGCGATCTTCGACAACATCAATGGCCTGCTTAGACTGGGAGCTGCGGGGCAGGTAGACCCTGAAGGTGGTGCCGCGGCCAGCTTCGCTATAGACGTGGATGAGACCACCGTGCTGCTGGACGACGCCGTAGACGGTGGCGAGTCCCAGGCCGGTACCCTTGCCCAATTCCTTGGTGGTGAAAAATGGCTCGAAAATACGGTCGAGCGTAGCGGCATCCATGCCGGTGCCACTATCGGAGACGACCAGCATGGCGTAGGTTTCGGGTTTGGCAAGTGGCTGGAGCGCGCAGTATCGCTCGTCGAGCGTGACGTTTTCAGTTTCGATGACCAGGAGGCCACCCTGAGGCATGGCATCGCGCGCATTGATGCAAAGATTCATGATCACCTGCTCGACCTGGGTGGGATCGGCGCGGACGCCGACGAGTTGCTGCGAGAGGCGCATCTTGATCTCGATATTGCTGCCGATAACCTTTTCGAGGAGACCGAGAGTCTCCAGAACCGATTGATTAAGATCCATATCGCGCGGCTCGAGGATTTGACGGCGCGCGAAAGCCAGCAATTGTTTGGTAAGCGAGGCAGCGCGTTCGGCCTGGTGACGGATCTTTGCGAAGTGCCGATGCAGCCGCGAATCGGGTTGGGTTTCATCGAGGCCCATGTCCGCCCAGCCGAGCATGGCGCCGATCATGTTGTTGAAGTCGTGAGCGATTCCGCCTGCCAACTGGCCGATGGCTTCGAATTTTCGGACCTGGGAGAGCTGCTTTTCCAGCGCGAGGCGCTTGGTCACGTCTTCGACAATCACTTCAAGGTATTGCCCCTGCTTCTTGTCTTCGACGCGGCGGCCACTGATGCGGACGGTGATGACCCGGCCATCTTTTCGCAGCCAGTCAACCGCGCCCTCGGCGCGGTGGTTATTGGCATATTGCGCGATGATCCGGTCGTGAGCTTTCGGATCGCGATACCAGTTCTCGATGTTGCCAACCTGATGTAACTCGTCCAGCGATTCGTAGCCCAAGATGGCGACCAGAGCCGGATTGACGTACAAAACATTTCCGGCCAGGGTGACCCAGAGCATCCCGTAGGTGGCATGTTCCACCAGGCCGCGGTAACGGCCCTCGCTCTCGCGCAAGGCCGCCTCAGATCTCTTGCGATCGGTGATGTCTATGATGCTGCCGCGAATTAACTGCCGAGTGGCAGAAGGCAGCCGAACCAGATGAACCTCGGCAGCAAACTCACGGCCGCCTGAATCAAGATAGCACCACTCGAACGGGGGCATTTTGTCGCGCAACGCACGATTCATGGCGTCACGACCGGATATACGGGAGGCGGCGCCATCGGGCTGCAGGCGCGGGCTCAAATCACCGAGGTCGCTGCGGAGCAATTCCTCGCGGGTAAGCCTGAAGAGGTGCGTGGCGTTTTCGTTGCAATCGACGAATTTCGCGCGCTGGACGTCGAGCACGACGATGGCCTCCGGAGCGTTTTCCACCAGAGTGCGATAGTGCTCTTCGCTTTCGCGTAGGGCCTCGAGAGCGCGAGCCTCGGCTCCGCGCAGCGATCGCTCGTCATCAGCACGGCGAATGGCCGTGGGGAGGCGGGCGATGTGCTCCTTGAGCACGTAGTCAGTGACGCCCATCTTGATGCACTCGACGGCGCGGTCGTCTCCCAAAGTGCCGGTGAGCAGAATGAGGGGCACGTTGAGCGCACGAGCATGAATCTCCTCGAGAGCATCGATACCAGTCCAGTCTTTCATCCGGTAGTCGGAGATGACGATGTCCACCGGGCTTTCGTCGAGTTTTCGCGCGAATTCCGGACGGGTCGAAGCGGTCTCTGCTTGAAAGGAAAGGCCCGATTTCCTGAGGGCGTGCAAAGAAAGTTGTAAGTCGTTGAGGTCGTCATCAACGATGAGCAATCGCAACGGCCTGGCGATCTTGCGGCGTTCCCTGGTAAGAGGTCCGGTCACTGGATTGTTCCTAAACGGGAGAAAAGGCCGCTTCCGGTGGCTTGCTATTGGTCACCAGCCAATACGTGCCAAGCAACTGGACGACGTGTTGGAATTCCGCGAAGCTGACCGGCTTTTGGATGTAGCTGTTGGCGCCGAGCTTGTAGCAACGGACCATGTCCTGCTCCTCGGTGGAGGATGTAAGGACGATCACGGGAATCGCTTTTGTCCGCGGATTGGCTTTCAGGTCGCGCAACACCTCCGCGCCATCAACCTTGGGCAATTTCAGATCCAACAGGACGATTCGCGGCGGGGCTTCGAATCTGCGATCGGAATAATCGCCGCGGCAAAGCAGGAAATCCAGGGCTTGCTCTCCATCCCGCAGCACGTGAACGTGCTTGGCGGCTTTACTCTTGCGGAGCGCGTGCAGCGCCAATTCGGCGTCCGCGGGGTTGTCTTCCACCAACAAGATTTCAATTGGCTTGGTGTTGCTCAATGGGCGCCTCCGAAGGCCGCTCTGCCGCCGCTTGCTGATGCCGGCGGTCCGAGGGTGAAGTACAACGTGGTTCCGCAATCCGGCTTTGATTCCGCCCAGACCTCGCCTCCGTGGCGCTGAATGATCCGCTGCACGGTGGCGAGGCCCACGCCCGTGCCCTCAAATTCTTCATCGCGGTGAAGGCGTTGGAAGACGCCGAAGAGCTTATCGGCATATTGAGGGTCAAAGCCCACGCCATTGTCGCGGACGAAAAAAGCAGGCTGCTGTCCCCTGCGAGTGGCGCCGACTTCAATGACCGCGACTTGGCGGGGGCGAGTAAATTTGACGGCGTTGGAGAAGAGATTAGAAAAGACCAATCTGAGGAGACCGGGATCGCAATCGGCTTCGGGAAGCTCTTCCAACTTCCACTCGATTTTTCTGGCGCGCATTTCTTCGTTGAGATCTTCCATTGCGGCTCGCGCGATTTCGGTGAGAGAGGTGTGCCGACAGGTCATTTCGCGGCGGCCGACCCGAGAGAGATTCAGCAGGTCGTCCACCAGGTGGCCCATGTGGCTGGCGGCCGAAAGGACTCGCTCGATGCAGCGGCGTCCTTGCTCGGTGAGGGCGGGCTGGTCTTCGTCGAGCAGGATGCGGGCGAAGCCGTCGATGTGGCGGAGTGGGGCACGCAGGTCATGGGAGACCGAATAGCTGAAGGCCTCGAGCTCCTTGTTGACGGCGACCAGTTCGCTGTTGTTGCGGTTGAGGATGGCGTTGAGGGCTTGAATCTGGGCTTCGGTCTCGCGGCGCTCAGTGATGTCGCGAATCGCGCTAGAGACCAGCAGTCCCTTTTCGGTTTGGAGGGGACTCATGCTGATTTCAACGGGAAACTCGGAGCCATTTTTGCGGCGGCCGGATAGCTGCGAGCCGGCTGCGACGACGCGAGCAGGAGCGGCATCATGGTAGCCGCGGCGATAGGCGATATGCTCCTCGCGAAAGCGCTGGGGGATGAGAATCTCGAGGGGCTGGCCAAGAATTTCGGCGCGGGAATATCCGAAGAGTTTTTCGGTCTGCGCGTTCACCAGGTGGATCTGGCCCGCGTCGTTGACGATCACCATGGCGTCCGGCGCTGCTTCGAGGAGATTGCGAAACCTGTCCTCGACGAGCTTGCGCTCGGTGACATCGCGATTGCTCTCGAGGACAGAGACAGGCTTGCCAGCGGCGTCGGTCCGCAGAGCCCAGCGGCTGGAGACGACGACTTTGGAACCATCGCGGCGGGTATGGACGAGTTCGCCCTCCCACATTCCTTGCGCGATCACTTGGGCTTCGATCACGGCGCGCGGCAGGGGGAATTCGGTTCGCAGCAGGTCGTGCGTCAACTTGCCATGGGCTTCCTTTCGCTGCCAGCCGTAAAGTTTTTCGGCAGCGCGATTCCAATAGATGATTTTTGCGTCCGGGGTTTTTACGAGAATCGCATCGTGAGTGAGATCGAGTAATTCGGCCTGCTCGCGATAGCTGGCTTCGCGGATGCGTAGGTCGAGCTCGAGCTCGCGCCGTTCGTGGATCTCATTTTCGAGCTTTACGTTGGCGCTGGCCCACTGGTTGATGCTGGGCAGCGCCAGCACGGTGGGAACCAGACGCATCAGCCAAATCGCGGTTACGGCGGACGTTGCAGCAGCGATGGCCTTGAGCACGATCGCAACCGAGTAGTCGGCGTGGCGCAGGTTCCAGACCGCCATGGCGTGCGCAGCGCCGCAGGCAACGATCGCGGCTCCCACCAGCGAGAAGATCGAACTGAAGGGAAGGTCGCGCCGGCGCCGGACAAACCACAACAGGGTGAGAGCGGCGATGAAATAAGAAATGGCGATGAGGGAATCAGATACAGCGTTGAGACGCGGGAGTCCGGCGCTCCACAGTCCGGAATATCCATGCGGCTGAATATTTCCGGGGCCGAAAAGCAGTTGAAAAAAATTCATCCTCTCCTCCAGAGGGCTGGACGCCCGGAGCTTTTCGCGAACAAAAAGCCGCGAAGGAGAGGACCTCGCCTGCGAAAACAAATAGATTTTGGATAGCGAAAAAAGCACGCGCGGCGCTTCGGTCGCGATTTACAGGAAGGGGTGCATCTATTGTGTCGCTTGCAGCGGGAATGTCAAGGAGCCGCCGCAGCGCGATGACCAGGACGGCAATTGCGACGCGAGCGCGGCAAAATGAACAGTTGCCCGTGCAGGATCAGTTTCCGGAGGCGGGTTGAGGGGGAAGGCTGGCGAAATATTGTCCCAATTCGGTAGTCAGTTGCTGAATTCCCGCGTTCACATTTTTGTCGAGGGCCTCGACGATATCCTGCACGGTCTTGCCCTGAATCGGCTGATCTTGCGTGTAGGATTTGCTCCAGACTGTGGTGCGGGACTTGGGGTCGAAAAGCTCGATCTGCAGAGAAAATCGCGCGGCATAGACGGGTTTGTCTACTTCGTAGAGCGAATACAGATGGCCGCGGACGATGTAGTCGCCGCGGACGTTGCTCGATAGGCCGGAAACGGAGCGATACTGCCCGGTAGAACGCAAAGAAGAGATCAGGATGTCTTCGATCATGTCCGCCGGGGGCTGTGCCCAGCGCTCGTACTCGTAAGTGCCGAGCTCGAGGTTGCCCTGGCCGTAGACCATGCGCACGTCGCGGTAGAGATGCGAAGCGGTAAAGTGGCCCACGAGCAGAGTGACGGGATAGACGGCGGAAGGAGAATTGACGGGCGCCGGGGACGAATCGAGAACGTAGTATTTCATCGGGCGCGCGGCTCCGCAGGCCGAGGTCATCCCAATCGCTGCCAGCAGCACTATCATGCACGCTCGGTGAATCCGGCGCTTTGGCACGCCTCGCTCCTTGCCGCGCTACTGCGGCGACGCCTCGCCGGGCTTGTGTTGTTTTTCGCCGGAGGCGCGAATCAGTGTATACGGCCGGTTCTTGATCGTTTCGGTGAAGGAATTCAGATTGTCGGTGATGACTCGAAGATTCTCGATGATATCGTCGAGATTCTCGGTGTTAGCCGTGGTGGTGCTATTGAGCTGCCCGAGCATTTGATTGGCCGAGCTTAGAGCGCCGCGCAAATTGACGATGGATTCATGCAGGTCCTGGCGGTTCTCACCCAGGAGCGCATCGACATGCGCGAGAGTTTGATCGGCCTGCGCCGAGGTTTTCTGGAAGCTGTCAATCAACGGCTGAAATTTTTCGACCGAGGCGTTCACGTTGCCGAGGGTGGAATGCACCAGCGGCCGGTCCTCTTTCAACATTCCGTGGAGCTCGGCCACGGTTCCGGCGATGTTGCGGCGATTTTCTTCATTGAGGAGATCGTTGACGCGCAGGAGCGTCTCTTGCAGGGTCACGACGCGGGCGTTCAAATTGTTGAGGAGTTGCGTGGCAGGCGCGCCGAGTTGCGACAGCTGGTCGGTCAAGTCGCCAAGGCTGGTGTATTCCTTGGACGGGAGCGTCGCGTTGCGAGGGGCGCGAGGCGCGGCTGCCGTGCCTGGTTCGAGCCCTAAAAAATTGTCGCCCAGCGGACTGGTGCTGGTGATGGTGGCCTTGGTATCCGTTTTCACCGGAGTGTCAGGCCGCACGGCAAACTCGACTTCCATGCGAGTGGAATCCAGCGGATCTGGTTTCACGCTCTTAATGCGGCCGATGGGAGGGCCGCCCGCATAATGGACTTCCGTGCCGGGAGCGAGGCCGCCGGCATTTTTGAAATAGGCTTTGTAAGGCGTGTCGGTCCGCGACAGGGAGCCGGAAAGCAGAAAGACTACGACGATCAGCAGGCCAGCCGCGATCAACACAAAAAGTCCGACGAGAGCCTGCTCCCGCTTTGCTTCCATGGATTACCTCGTTGAATCTCGCCGCGACTACAAGGCTGCAGCTCCAGGTGCGACCGCGTGCGATCATGCGTAATGCTGTTTGCGGAATGTCTGCGACGTTCCCCTCAAGTGCCGGGGAGTATACCAATCGTCGCCCACCCCGTCTAGTTTCAGAGTCCGCGCCAGATCGCCCGCTATCCGAGATGCTGGCAGCGCTTACTGGCGCTGCGGTGGCGTATCTCCGGTCAACATCTGCAGGTAGTCGAGCTCTTCGGACAATTCCGGTTCGGGGACGCGATCCAGGAATTGCCTGACGCGAGGCTGGTGACTGCCTTGCAGCTCCTTCGTGGTGCCGTCGGCTACGATGATTCCTTTATCGAGCAGAATCATGCGGTCAGCGATGAGGTAGGCGCTGGCCAGCTCATGCGTCACCACCACGATAGTCATGTGAAACGCTTTCTTCAATTTGAGAATCAACTCATCGATTCCGGCGGCGATGATGGGATCGAGGCCCGCGGAAGGCTCATCGAAGAAAAGGATCTCCGGGTCCATGGCCAGAGCGCGGGCGATAGCGGCGCGTTTTTTCATTCCGCCGCTGAGTTGCGCGGGCATGTAGTTCTCAAATCCCGAGAGGCCAACCTGGTCGAGCTTCAGGCGGACCACGATCTCGATGGTGGAATCATCGAGAGGGGTGTGCTCGCGCAGCGGCAAGGCGACGTTGTCGCCGACACTCATCGAGCCGAATAACGCTCCGCCCTGAAACGACATGCCCATCTTCTTGCGCAGCTCATCGCGCTCTGCTTCGGTCATGGCCGCGAAATTTTCGCCGCGCATCCAGATGTCGCCGGAACTGGGAATCTCGAGGCCCACCAGAGTGCGAAGCAGGGTGCTTTTGCCGGAGCCGGAGCCGCCCAATATCACCAGGGTCTCACCCGGTTGCACGGTGAAGTTGATTCCATGCAGGATTTCACGCTCGCCATATTTCACGCGGAGGTTGCGCACTGCGATGGCGGCGCCGACTATATCTGGCGGCGCCTGAGGACTTGCTTTACGTTTGTGCGCCACGCTGCCCGCTCCCTACCGCGCCGCCGTGAAATAAAAAAGCGCGGTGAAAACCAGGTCAACCACGATCACCGCAAAAATCGATTTGACGACTGCCGATGTGGTGGAGCGCCCGACCTGCTCGGATCCCAGTCCGGTGGAAAATCCTTCGAGGCATCCGACCGCGGTGATCACCACTCCGAACATGATGCTCTTGATCAGCCCGGTGACGATGTCGCGCATGGCCAGGGCGCTGATGGTGGAATTGAAATAGGTGGCCCAGGTGAAGCCCGCGTCGGGATCGGTGACGCCGAAAACCGCGCCGCCCATAATGCCCATGAGGTCCGCCCAGGTGGTGAGGCAAGGCAACATGAGAATCATGGCGAGGAATTTCGGTGCTACCAGGAACTGCACGGGTTCAAAGGCCATGGTTTCGAGCGCGTCGATTTCTTCGTTTACCTTCATGGTGCCGATTTCGGCCGCGAAGGATGACCCGGATCGCCCGATCACCACAATCGCCGTCATCAGCGGGCCCAATTCGCGCGTCACGGAAATGGCAACGGCGGTGGCTACCAGTTGCATCGCGCCCAAGCGCCGGAGTTCGTAGGCTCCCTGAAGCGCCAAGATCACGCCGATGAAAAAGGAGATGAGCGAAATGATGGGAAGCGCTTCGATGCCGATGGCCATAGCCTGATGGATGGCGCGTCCGAGGCGCAGGGGCTTTCCGCGAAAAGGTCCGACGAACACGGCGCGCGCGGATTCGCCGGTCAGGCGGGCCAGGCCGCCTACATAGGCCAATCCATTGACCGTGGCTGCTCCGATGCTTTCCGTCAGTGGCATTTGATGTTAGGGGAGGCTTCTTCGCGGCCCACGCTGCCGCGAACCATTTTTATTTCGTGGCCGCGGCGGGCGCTGAGCCGCCACGCAAGGCCTGCTCTTCCGTATCATGCACTTCAAACACTTTGATCAGCCGGGTGAGCTCGAGCACTTCCCGGGCCGTCCGACTCAGTCCAAAGAGCGCGAAGCCGCTCTTTAAATCCCGCGACAGCTTGAGGCCCTCGACCAGGGAGGCTACGCCGGCGCTGTCAATGTAATTCACGCGCGTCAAATTGACGATTACGCGCGGCACCCGCTGATCTTTCAGCAGGTTCAACAGCACCTTGCGGACTTCCGGTGAGTTGTAAAGGGTGATATCGCCGATGATGTCCACCAGCGTGGTGGTGCCCAACTCGCGCGTAGAGATGTCCATGCTTTGGCCCCTGAGCACCGGAGATTTGGCGCTCGGAATGCGTGCAGAGTGTTTTGCCAGAGATTAGCTCCGTATGCAAATACTTTTAAAATCCGGGGCAGGAAGGGGAGCCCGGGCGAAAATCGTCGAAAAAGCGGATCGGCCGCCGCGCGGAGACCATGGCACCGGATGGATGCCAACGTGTTACGCCCGGTCTTCGAGCGGGAGGTAACCGCGCAGGTCGTGTCCCAAATATACCTGGCGCGGCCGCGAAATTTTTTGCTCGGGATCCTCGAGCATTTCGTCCCATTGCGCGATCCAGCCCGAGGTCCGGGGAATGGCGAAGAGCACCGGGAACATGGTGACCGGGAATCCCATGGACTGGTAGATCAGTCCGGTATAGAAATCCACATTGGGATAGAGACGCCGGCTGACGAAATAATCGTCTTCCAGGGCGATGCGCTCGCATTCGAGCGCGATTTCGATGAGCGGATTTTTTCCCATCACGTCGAACACTTCGTAGGCGATATGTTTGACGATGCGGGCGCGCGGATCGTAATTTTTGTACACGCGATGTCCGAAGCCCATCAGCAGTTTTTCGCCGGCTTTCACGCGCTGGATGTATGCCGGGACGTTTTTGACCGAGCCGATTTCCAGGAGCATGCGGAGAACCTGTTCGTTGGCGCCGCCATGAAGGGGGCCGTAG
>JBAVQT010000581.1:0-17414 GCA_049694295.1 Candidatus Acidiferrales bacterium | reverse complement strand
AATCGCGCCCGGCCCGGCGAGCATGGGAATCCCCAGCGGGATGATGCTGGCGTCTTCCTTTTCCGTGCCTTCGTGCTGCTCTTCGGGAGTGACTCGCTGACCGGACTGTCGCGCTTGCAGCATGTCGAGCCCGATCTGCAGCAAAATGATGCCGCCGGCAATTTTGAAGGCGGGGAGTGTAATGCCGAAGGCCTTGAAGATTAGGCTGCCGGCAATGGCAAACGAACAGAGCACGATAGCGCAGGTCCATGCCGAGCGGCGAGCCATGCCGCGGCGTTCTGAGGGAGAAGAATCGCTGGAAAAGGCGAGAAACATGGGGATGGCGGCGAAGGGATCCACGAGAAAAAGGATGGACGTCACCGCCAGCAGGACGAATTCAAAGATTTCGGTGAGCGAGTGAGGCATCGGAATTGGCCCGCGCGTCGAGTTGGCTGCGCCGCCGCGCGCGACAGAGTAACATTCTTGGCAGTCGGAAGGTAGCGCTGCGAGCTGTGGAAAAAAGTGTAGAATTCCATGCGATCACCATTCTGAGTGGAAAGTGGCGATGAAGATTCAGCATTCTTGCGCATTGGCGGTGGCTCTGGCGGCAGCGTCAGTTGCTGTCGCGCTGCCTCCGGCGGTGAATTCCGCGCCGCACCAGCGAACTTTTGAAGTGACCTATGCCGCGGAAGTTCACGACATTCCCGCGGGCACGCAAAGGGTCGAGATCTGGCTGCCGTATCCGCAGGACGACGATTACCAGACGATTTTGGATGCCAGCGTCAGCTCGCCATACCCCGCGGAAATTCTTACGGCGCCGCAATATCGAAACACGATGGTGCACATCGTCGTCGAGAATCCGTCGGGGTCGATTCCGGTGACGATGAAATTCACGGTGCGGCGGCTGGAGCACGTGGAAGATGGTTTCAAGCGGGCCTCGGTGGCCGATGGGACGTCGAATGCTCCCTCGGATGGCGTGGATGCGAGTCCCGCAAGCCTGGCGCGGTGGCTGGAGCCTGACCGCTTGGTTCCGCTGGACGCGCGCATTCGCGAACTTTCGGCGCAAGTGACGGCGGGCAAGCTGACCCAAGTGGAGAAGGCCCGCGCGATCTACGACTACGTGGAAGCGAACATGAAGTACGACAAGAGCGGGACGGGCTGGGGCAATGGCGATATTTATTGGGCGTGCGACGCGAAGCGCGGCAACTGCACCGATTTTCACGCGCTTTTTATTGGATTGGCGCGCGCGGCCGGCATTCCCGCGAAATTCGAGATTGGTTTGCCGTTGCCGGCGGATAAAGCCAGCGGCGAAATCGCCGGGTATCACTGCTGGATAGAATTTTATTTGAACGGATACGGCTGGATTCCAGTGGACGCATCGGAGGGCTGGAAAGATCCGGCGAAATGGGAATATTTTCTCGGAGCGCACGACGCGAATCGGGTGCAGTTCAGCGTGGGACGTGACGTGGTGCTGGCGCCGCGGCAGGCCGGCGCGCCATTGAATTATTTCATCTATCCGTATGTGGAGGCGGATGGCAAGCCGTTTGCGGACGTGAGCAGGAAATTCAGTTTTCGCGACGAGAACGCTGCACCCGCCACATCAGCCTCGGCGGCCAATGCGAGCGGGACGAATTAGGTTACTAACCTCAAAGACGATGCCAGCAGCGACCGCTTACTTTTGCACTCTCGGTTTGAGCTTCGCTCTGGCCGTGTCTTTGTTGGGCGTGGATCGCGCGGCAACCGCGCCCGTTGATGGCTACAAGGTGGTGGCGAAGTACCCGCACTCGACTGGCAACTACACGGAGGGGTTTTTCTATCTCGATGGAATGTTTTACGAGGGCACGGGCATCAACGGGCGCTCCGCGGTGATCGTCAGCGATCCGAAGACAGGAACGACGCTGCAGCATCGCAATCTTCCAGCGCAATATTTTGGCGAGGGGATCGTGGATTGGGGCCCGAACATTTATGAATGGACGTGGACTTCGCACATTTGTTTCGTTTACGACCGCTTCAGTCTGCAGCCGGTAAAGCAGTTTACATACACGGGCGAGGGTTGGGGGATGACCCACACGGCCAAGGAGATTATTACCAGCGACGGCACCGCGACGCTGCGCTTTCGCGATCCCGATACTTTTCAGGAAACTCGCCACATTGTGGTCAGAGACGGAAGCAAGACCATCGAACAGCTCAATGAGCTGGAGTTCATCAAAAGCGAGATTTACGCGAACGTCTGGCATTCGGATAGGATCGCGCGGATTTCGCCGCGGGATGGGCACGTGATTTCCTGGATCGACCTCACGGGCTTGTTGCCTGCCGATCAAAGGATCGATGCCGAATCGGTGCTCAACGGAATCGCTTACGATGCGCAGCACGACCGGCTTTTCGTCACCGGGAAGCAGTGGCCTCTCATATTCGAGATCAAGGTCATTCAACGCGCTCGCGAAAAGATTCAGCCGTAACAATTACCACTGTCGCGCAAATCAGCCTGCCAGGTGCGGGGACGCGCGCACCGCCTTGACATTGCGGAAACGGGTTCCATAGACTTGAGGATTCCACTGCACGTCTAGCAGCGAACCATGCCCATGGCACACGGGACCACCATCACTCTCGGCATTACTGGCGCTAGCGGCGCGATTTACGCGCGGACCATGCTGCGATTGCTGGATGCGGACCGGCGCGTGGCGCGCGTCTATCTGGTGGTTACGGACGCAGGATTGCGCTTGCTGGCGACTGAACTCGCCGTGGTTGTCGCCGATTACAAAAAACTTCCGGCGGCGCTGACCGGCACTGCGGCGAAAAAAATCGAGAGCCTGCCCAATAAGGATGTGGGCGCGGCGATTGCCTCGGGCAGCGCCGCGATGGACGCGATGGCGGTGATTCCGTGCTCGGCCGGAGCGCTCGGGTCCATCGCGGCGGGCGTGGCGGATGATCTGTTGACGCGGGCGGCCGATGTTTGCCTCAAGGAGCGGCGGCGCCTGGTGGTCTGCCTCCGCGAGACGCCGCTAAATCGCATTCATCTCGAAAATATGCTGCGGCTGCACGATGCGGGCGCGACGCTGATGCCGGCCATGCCGGCGTTTTATTACCAGCCTGCGAAAATCGAAGATATGGTCCAGCAGTTCGTGTATCGCGTGCTGGCGCAGCTTGGGCTGCCGCAGGAAAAGCAGTATCGCTGGAAAGGCGGACGGCGCTGATGGCCGCGAAGAATCGCCTGCGAATCGTGCTCGAAATGATTAAGTTCGAGCATTCCGTGTTTGCGCTGCCTTTTGCGTTGGTCGGTGCGCTGTTGACGGCGCGAGATGCGGGCGGGTATCCCACGTGGCGGCAGATTGCCTGGATCGTGGTGGCCATGGTGGGCGCGCGGTCCGCTGCGATGACCATGAATCGCATCGCGGACATCGAATTCGACAGGCGCAATCCGCGCACGGCCACGCGCGCCTTGCCCCAGGGCCAACTCTCGATCGGATTTGCGTGGATATTCACGCTGGCTGCTTCGGCGCTGCTGGTGGTGGCCGCATGGCAATTGAATCCCCTGGCGCTCGAACTTTCGCCCGTCGCGCTGGCCGTGCTGTTCTTTTATTCCTACACCAAGCGCTTCACTTCCTGGGCGCACTTTGTGCTGGGATTTTGCCTGGGCATGTCGCCGGCTGCGGCGTGGATCGCGATTCGCGGCTCGCTCGATTGGCGCATGCTGATTTTATGCGCGGCGGTGACGCTGTGGGTAGGCGGCTTCGACGTGCTGTACGCGTGCCAAGACGTGGCTTTCGACCGGACCGCCGGGCTGTATTCGATTCCGCGGAAATTTGGTGTGGTGGCGGCGCTCGGAATCGCGCGCCTGATGCACGTGGCGATGGCCGGACTGCTCGTGTGGCTGGCGGTGAGCTTCCATCTGGGCTGGCCGGCGTGGATCGGAATTGCGGTGGTGGCGGGGCTGTTGGGATACGAGCATTCACTCGTCAAGTCGAACGACTTGAGCAAAATGAATGCTGCGTTTTTCACGGTGAATGGCTATATTAGTTTGTTGTTCTTATTGTTCTGGGGCGCGGCTGCGATCGGCATGCGGCCCTGAGCGGCGGCGGAAAATTGAACACGGTAGCGGCGGAACTTCAAATTGCGGACGCGCGGCTGGAACCGGTCGCGAATAGAGTGCTGGCGGCCCAGCGGCTGTCGCCGGAAGACGGCCTGGCGCTTTTCCAGACCAGCGACCTGCTGGCGCTAGGGTGGCTCGCGAACCACGTGCGCGAGCGGAAGCACGGGAACGTCACGTATTACAACGTCAACCGGCACATCAATCCCACCAACGTGTGCATCGCGCATTGCAAGCTGTGCGCATTTGGGCGCTCGCCGAGCGACCGCGGAGCGTACACGTTTGCGCTGGATGAAATCTGGCAGCGCGCGGCCGGAGGAGTAGCCGAAGGCGCCACCGAATTTCACATCGTCGGCGGACTGCATCCCGATCTGCCATTCGAGTACTACCTCGAACTGATTCGCGGGCTGAAGCAGCGCTTTCCGCAGGTCCACCTGAAGGCTTTCACGATGGTCGAGGTGGGCTACTACGCGCGAATCTCGAAACTTTCGATTCGCGACACGCTGGTGGCGATGAAGACCGCGGGCGTGGATTCCTTGCCCGGCGGCGGCGCGGAGATTTTCCACCCTCGCGTGCGCAAGCTGATCTGCGACCACAAAGTGAGTGGGCAGATGTGGCTGCAGATCGCGCGGACGGCGCACGAAATTGGTTTGCGCTCCAACGCAACGATGCTTTACGGCCATGTGGAAACGCTGGAAGAGCGCGTGGATCACCTGGTGAAGCTGCGGGAGACGCAGGACCAGACGCATGGCTTCGTGGCGTTCATTCCGCTGGCGTTTCATCCCGCGAATACGGGACTGGCGCACTTGCCGGGACCCACGGGCTTCGACGATCTGAAGACCATCGCGGTGGCGCGCCTTATGCTGGACAATTTCGATCACATCAAAGCGTATTGGGTGATGCTTACGCCACGGATCGCGCAGATCGCGCTCCGATTTGGGGCCAACGATCTGGACGGAACCGTGGTCGAGGAAAAGATTTATCACGACGCGGGCGCCACCACTCCCGAGCATCTGTCGCGCGCCGAGCTGGAGCGCCTGATTCGCGCGGCGGGGCGCGTGCCGGTCGAGCGCGATACGCTTTACAATCCCGTGGACCGCGCGAAAAATCCATTTCCGCCGGCGCCGCCTCGTCCTCTCGAAGGATTTATCCCCGCCACCTCGCTCACGTTGAACGTCTAAGCGGGCCGGCTGCTTCCGCTGCCGTCAACCTCACTTGACACCTCCGGCCGATTCCGCGTAAACAAGGACTGGCGTTCGGTCACTCCCAGCTCGGCGTTCGCAGGAGAGGTGTGGCCGAGCGCCGCGAAAACTGATGAACGAAAACCCACGCTCACCGCAAAACATGGCCCCAGGATCGTCGCCGGGCCGCGGTCCATCTGCCGCCACGGGCGTCGCCGCCAGCCATGCGCCCGAAAGCCGCCCGAGCGAGAACGAAGCTCGCCTCGATGCCTTGGTGAGCTCGATCGATCAGATCGTATTCGAGCTGGACGGCGAAGGAACGTTTCTCAACGTGTGGGCGGCCAATGAATCGCTGCTATATCGCCCGCGACAAGAATTGCTGAGACGGAAGTCGCGCGAATTTTTTCCCGAGGAACAGTTCGCGCCGTTTCGCGAAATTTACCGGCGGGTGCTGGAAACGGGGCGCGGGGAAGACGTCGAGTACGAGCTCGAGGTGGCGGCGGGGCGGCGCTGGTTTTTGGCTCGCGTGAACCGCATACCTTCGTCTGACGGCTTGCGCAAATCGGTGTGCATGGTGATCCGCGATATCACCGATCGCAAACACGCCGAAGAAAAATTCGCCAAGGCATTTCTATGCAGCCCCGAAGCGATGGTAATCAGCGGAATCGAGGACGGACGGCTGATCGATTTCAACGAGAGTTTTCTGCGTCTTTCCGGATTCACGAGGGCGGAATTGACGGGGCGTTCTTCCGACGAAATGGGATTCTGGGTGAATCCCAAGGAGCGGCTGCAGTTCGCGGCGCAATTGAGGCGGCAAGGGGAAGTGCAGGAGATCGAGATGCGCTTCGTCAACAAGTCCGGCGACCAGCGGATTCTGCAGATTTCGGCGCACACCATCGACCTGGGCAGAGTGGATTGCTTCATCGCCACGCTGCGAGACATCACCGAGCGGAAAGCCCTCGAGCAACAACTGCGCGAGGTGCAGAAAATGGAGGCGGTGGGCAGGCTGGCCGGGGGCGTGGCTCACGATTTCAATAATCTGCTGGTGGGTATCCTGGGATATAGCGAATTGCTGCAGAAAAAACTTCCCCGGGGCGGCGAGCTCGAGCGAATGGCGGAAGAGATCCAGAGTGCGGCAATGCGTGCGCGCGATCTGACCTCGCGCCTGCTGGCGCTCAGCCGCCGCCAGGTGTTGCACCCGCGAGTGATCGACTTCAACGCGCTGGTGCAGCAAAGCGCTCGCTTGCTTGGTCCCACGCTGGCGGAAGACATTCGTCTGGCGCTGCGGCTCGATCCGAAGACCGGAAACGTGAAGGCCGATCCCGCGCAGCTCGAGCAGGTGGTGCTGAACCTGGCGATCAACGCGCGAGACGCCATGCCGCGCGGCGGCATTCTCTCGATCGAGAGTTGCAACATTCAGGTGGACGCGGCCCTGGCGCGCCGGCATGCCGGGCTGCTGCCGGGCTCGTACGTGCGGCTGTGGGTGGCGGACACGGGTTGCGGCATGACGCCGGATGTGATGGCGCGGATTTTCGAGCCATTTTTCAGCACCAAGGCTCCCGAAAAGGGCAGCGGGCTGGGGCTTTCCACGGTCTATGGGATCGTGAAGCAGACGGGTGGTTGCGTAACGGTAGCTAGCGAGCCAGGGCGCGGAGCGGCGTTTGGGATTTATCTCCCTCGCGCGATGGAGCCGCTGGAGCCGCCGGCTCGCCCCGCGCCGTTGATAGAGGGTCGGCGAGGCCTTGAAACGGTCTTACTGGTGGAGGACGAGCCGATCGTCAGGCGCTTGACGTCGGCCCTGCTGGTGGAAGGCGGATACCGCACTCTGTGTGCGCCCGGCGGCGCTGAAGCGCTCCAACTGCTGGCCGAGAATTCCGAGGCCATCCACCTGCTGATCACCGACGTGGTGATGCCGGAAATGAGCGGGCCGGAGCTGGCCAGCCGGCTTTGCAAGATTCGCCCGCACACTCGAGTGCTCTATATGTCCGGCTACACGGACGACGAAACGCTGGGGCGGCGGGGGCTGCCGGGGAATTCTGCGTTTTTGCAGAAGCCGTTCACGCCGCCGGAATTCATCCGCAAGGTGCGCGAGACGCTGGACGCCACGCCGCCACCGCGGCAGCAACAGCGCAGCTAGGTCTGTTTTTTTATTTTCCTGGATTGAACGAAAGGCAAAAAACCGCCGGCGGCATGCCGGCATTGCGGGATTTGCCGCGGACCGGCAATTCTACTGATTTTGCTGAGGAAAATTCGCGGCCACCGACTCGAATCGAATGGCTACTCTTCGGTGCCTTCTTCCGGCACGCCCACTACCTGCACGTGAATCGAGCGCTCGCGCGGGCCATCCAGCTCCGCGAGAATCACGGATTGCCAGTAGCCGAGCGCCAGCTCCCCATCGCGAACCGGCACGGAAAGTGTGTGGCCCAGCACCATGGCTCGCAGATGCGAGTCCGCATTCTGGCGGCTGCATTCCGAAAGCTTGGGATCGTTGTGCCGCCAATATTCGATGCGGCCCACCAGGCGCTCGAGGAACGACTTGATATCGTCGAGCAGCGCTTGCTGAAATTCGTTGATAAAAACGGCTGTGGTCGTGTGCAGTGACTGCACCAGCAGGAAGCCGGCGCGCATGCCGTGCTTGCGTACCACTTCATTCAAGTCTCGCGTGATGTTGATGAGTTCCAGGCGCTCGCGTGTCTTGTAACGGATGGTATCGAGATACATCTGCACGGTGCCGCGTGCGCCTGTTTGGGGAATGAGCTTGGTGATCTTGGCTGTGCCGGTCTTCATGAAAGAGTGCGCTCCTGAATTCGCTCGCGACAGGCCGGGTCCCGCGCCTTTCGAGTTAGATGCCGGGCCAGCCCGCGAGTTGCTCGATTTCCAATTATAGCGGCTGCCGGGAAGAGAGTACACCCAAGCGGACTCGATGCGGCTGCCAGGGAGGAAACTGCCATGCCCCGGCGATTTTGCGATTCGTTCGTTGTGCCGGAGTAGCGCTCGGCTCGCTTAGGCATGCGGGTGCGACTTATCGTAGACGTTCATCAGTTGCTGGATGCTGGCCTGGGTGTAGCGCTGCGTCGAGGTGAGTGACACATGGCCCAGCAGTTCCTGGATGGCGCGCAAATCCGCGCCGTCGGCAAGCAGATGAGTCGCAAAGGCGTGGCGCATCGAGTGCGGATGCAGATTCCAGTTCACGTTGGCGAGACGCGCATAGGTTTTCACGATGACGCGCACGGAATTCGTTTTCAGCCGGCCGCCCAGGTGATTCACGAAGACGGCTTCGTGGTCGGTTCCGCGCTTTGGATTTTTCAGCAGCTCGGTGCGCACCGGCCAGTAATTTTCCAGAGCTTCCTGCGCTTTGTTGCCATAGGGCACCACGCGCTCCTTGCGTCCCTTGCCGAGGACGCGCAGCATCTGGCCGCGGCGGTCGATGTTGCCGATGTCCAGGCTGACGATTTCGCTGACCCGCAATCCCGAGGCGTAAAGCAATTCGAGGATCGCGCGGTCGCGCTTCACCAGCACCCGCGTATCGGCCGCCGATTTGGAATGCAGCACGCGATGAGATCGTTCGGCGGGTTTTTGCGTGGACATATTATCGAGCATGCCGTTCATTTCTTCAGCGGTCAGCACGCGCGGGACGCGCTTGGGCAGCTTGGGCGTGCTCACCAGCTTGGCGGGATTGATTTTGATCAGCCCCTCCCGCACCGAGAATTTGAAGAATGTGCGCAGGCACGCCAGTTTGCGGGCCACCGAGGATTTGGCCAGCTTGCGGTCGTAGAGTGCGCTCACGAATTCGCGGATCACGCGATGATCGATTTCCCCGAGCGGCATGGTTTTTTCGCCCGGCGGCGTGAGGTAATCGCGGAACATGGTGAGATCCCCGAGATAATCGCGCATGGTTTCCGGCGAGGCGTTGCGCTCGTAGCGCAGATAATCCATGAAATGCTCGATCAACTTCTGCATTAGGCTGGCTCCGAAAAGCGCCGGCGATACGGCAGCGATCGCTGGAGGAATCCGCGCGCTCAAACTTGCCTGATGAACCGGGCACGACGCTAGCCGGTCGAAAATGCCGCTAGAAAAATTCCGCCGCGGTCTAGCTGCGTAACGGGCTCACGACGCCGGCCTCGACGGGCTGGTCGGTTCCGGTGATCACGGGAGCGCCAGCTGGCGCAGCTGCCGGAATCGGCTCCGGAATCGGCCCTTCCCAGTCGCAACCTTCGCGCAGGCAGGCGCGAAATTGTCCGTGTTTAGTGCGCTTCTCGACGATAAAGGGCGCGCCGCACTTGGGGCAAGGCTCGGCGATCGGCTCGAAGGGCGTGGTGAAATCGCAATCCGGATAGCGGCTGCAGCCGTAGAAAATGCGCGCGCGCCCGCGGCCTTTGGCCGAGCCGCGGCGGACGAATTCACCCTCGTTGCACTTCGGGCATTTAATTCCCAGCGTGATGGGCCTCGTATATTTGCACTTCGGATAGTTGGCGCAGCCGATGAAATCACCGAAGCGGCCCTGGCGACGCAGCAGCTGCCCTTCGTCCAGCGGGCATTTTTCATCGAGCGGCACATCGGCCTGGCGCGCTTGCTTGGTGCCCTGCACCAGCCGGCGCGTAGTCTTGCAATCCGGATAGCCTGAGCAGGCCAGGAACGTGCCGAAACGGCCGCGCTTGATGACCATTTCCTTCCCGCAATTGTCGCAATAGTGGACGGTATTTTCGGCGTCGCCTTGATCCCCGGTGGTTTCCGCGAGGTCCCGGATGTAATCGCACTCCGGATAGCGGTCGCAGCCCAGGAAAAACCCGTGGCGGCTGATGCGCTCGAGCAGCTGGCCCTGGCCGCACTTCTCGCATTTTTCACCGGTAGGAATTCCGGCTTTGTAGGACAGCATCTCGTCGCCCGCTTTGTCGAGATCCTGCACGAAGCGGTCCCAGAATTCCTTCACGGCCGTGCGCCACGGCATTTTTCCTTCTTCGATTTCGTCGAGCTCTTCCTCCAGGCGCGCCGTGAATCCCACATCGAAAATGTCTTCAAAACTTTTTACCAGCAGCCCGCTCACGCGTTCGCCCAACATGGTGGGCGTGAAGCGGCCCTGGTCTTTGTTCACGTATTCGCGCTCCACGATCGTGGAAATGATCGCGGCATACGTGGAGGGCCGGCCGATTCCCTTTTCTTCTAGCTCTTTCACCAGCGTCGCTTCGGTGTAGCGCGGCGGCGGTTCGGTGAAATGCTGATCGGGGCGGATGGTTTCGAGCTTGAGCTGCTGGCCTTCGCGAACCTGCGGCAGGCGCTTGTCCTCGGCATCGCCTTCGTCTTCTTTTTCTTCTTCTTCCTTCACGGATTGATACGCGGCGAGATAGCCTTCGAATTTCTGCACGGAACCGCTGGTGCGAAATGTGTAGTCGTTGGCGCTCACGTCTATGGTGGTCTGGTCAAACACCGCGGGCATCATCTGCGAAGCCACGAAGCGCTGCCAGATCATCTGGTAGACCTTGAACATATCATCGGGAAGATACGGCCTGACGCTTTCGGGAGTGCGCGCCGCGTCGGTGGGGCGAATCGCTTCGTGCGCTTCCTGAGCGTCTTTCTTGGACTTGAAGAAATTCGGCTTTTCCGGCAAATAGGAAGCGCCGAAGCGCTGCGGAATCAAGCTGCGGACTTGATCGAGCGCGTCGGTGGAAACGCGCACGGAATCGGTGCGCATGTAGGTGATCAGCGCGACCGATCCTTCGGCGCCGAGTTCGACGCCTTCATAGAGGCGCTGCGCCAGAGTCATGGTGCGCTTGGCGCTGTAACGCAGGCGGTTGTAGGAAGCCTGTTGCAATTTTGAGGTGGTGAAGGGCGGCGGCGCGAAGCGGCGTTTTTCTTTTTGCGCGACGCTCATCACTTGCCAGATGGCGTGCTCCAGCTCCGCGAGAATGCGCTGCGCTTCGGCGCCGTCTGGGATTTCGATATCCTCGCCCTTGTATTTCGTGAGCTTGGCTTCGAACGACGGAGGATCGCTGGCGGCGAGCAGCGCGTGGATAGTCCAATATTCCTTGGGAACGAAGGCTCGAATTTCTTGTTCGCGCTCCACGATTAAGCGCAGGGCCACCGTTTGCACGCGCCCGGCGGAAAGTCCGCGGCGCACTTTGTCCCACAGTAGCGGCGAAACTTTGTAGCCCACCAGACGATCCAGCACCCGGCGCGCCTGCTGCGCGTCCACCAGGTCTTCATTCACCTGGGTGCGATGTTCGAAGGCGGCTTTGATGGCCTTCGGAGTGATCTCATTGAACATCACTCGGAAAATTTTGGAGGCGGAAACCACGGGCGGTTCTTTGCGGACCTTGGCCGGCTTGGCCGCGGCCTCCGGTTCGCCATCTATCTTTTTCTTGCCCTTCTTCCGGCCGTCTTCCTCTTCCTCGGGAACTACGAACGGTTTGCTCAGCACGTCCTTCAAATGCGCGCAGATGGCTTCGCCTTCGCGGTCCGGGTCACCCGCCAGATAGACGGCGTCCGCGTTTTGAGCGGCCTTGCGTAGCTCGCTGATGACTTTAAGTTTTCCCGGGATCACCTGGTAGGTGGGCTCGAAAATGTTTTCAGCCGTGACAATTATCGGCTTCTCCGCTTTGACTTCCGCCGCCTTGGATTTGCCCTTCGCGCTCTTGCGTTTCTTTTTCTTCTTGGCGCCGTGCTCCCCGGGCAGCAGGATGCCGATGGTTTTCTTGGGCAGGTCCATCACGTGGCCGTAGGAGGCCTTCACGCTGTAGTTCCGCCCGAGATATTTGTTGATGGTTTTCGCCTTGGCGGGCGATTCGACGATTACCAGTGATCTTCCCATGCTGCTCTCTGTTCCTCGCGAGACTGCCGTGTTTCCAATTGCTGCCACTTCGGCGGCCCACACTCTAACCGCTCCTGCGCCCTACCATCCTACCCCTGCTGTCCCTGATTGGATTACAACAGGACTTTCACGAATTGCTTACCAGGCAACTGGCGTACCACGCCTTTGAGCTCCAGGTCAAATAATCCCGCCAGGACCTCCGAGGAGCTGAGGCCGGAAGTTTCCACCAAATCGTCCACGTGGCGCGCTTCATCTTCGGTCAAAAGCTCGTAGAGAGAGCGCTCGGCGGGCGCCAAACTCTGCTGAATCAGCGCGGCTCTTTCCTCTGAAGTGGCCGTCTCGACCGGAGTCAGTTCGGCGCGCACCGGCGTTGGCAACTCCTCGACCACGTCTTCCCAACCGGTCACCAGTTTGGCGCCCTGCTTGATTAGTTCATTGGGGCCAAAACTGGAAGGCTGGGTGGCATTGCCTGGGACACCGTAAACTTCCCGGCCAAATTCCATGGCCAGGCGCGCGGTGATCAGTGAGCCAGAATACTGCTGGCCCTCGACGACCACAACCCCCAGCGCCATGCCCGCGATCACTCGATTGCGAATCGGAAAATTCTGAGGCGCCGGAAAGGTACCCATGGGAAACTCGCTGATAATCGCGCCGCGCTGCTGTATCTCGCTGAAAATCTTCTTGTTCTCCTTGGGGTAGACCACGTCAATGCCGCAGCCCAGAACCCCGATGGTCAGTCCTCGCGTGGAAGCCAGGGCGCCTCGATGCGCCGAGGCGTCCACCCCACGAGCCAGGCCGCTGGCGACTACCAGGCCGCGCTCGGCCAGATCGTGAGCCAGCCGCTCAGCCATTTGATTCCCATAAGGGGTGGGACGACGCGAACCCACGATCGAGATGATGTGTCTGTTTAGAAGTTCAACATTTCCAAGTACATAGAGGAGGGGCGGCGGGTCGTAAATCTCCCGCAAGCGGGACGGATATTGAGGCTCGTCCCAGGTGAGCAGCCTGCAACCGGCAGCTTGGGCCTCAGCCAGCTCCTTGGCTGCGGCGCTCATTGGCTGGTGCGAATGAATCGCCTGGGCAACCGCCGCGGGGAGCCTTTGCGCTTCGAGGGCGGTCAGAGAAGAGTTGAAAATCGCTTCGGGGCTGCCGAAGACGCCGAGCAGCTTTCCAGCCATGCGCGCGCCCAGTCCGGGCGTGAGCGCCAATGCCAACCATCCCAAGTATTGGTTGGGCTCCATTGAAGGGTGGGCCTGTCGCAGCCTACGCAGCGCGGGCCGCCGTGTCTATCAGTGATTCCTCATCACAATCGATGAACGAAGCGTAGTTATACGGTCCTGGAACGGCGCGACAATCGCCCGCCAATTGCGATATAGTCCCGCCAAGATTCTTCCCACTCGAGGGACCATGGCGATTTCGGAGGCGAACGAAGGGCCGCGCACGCGCATTATCAATTCAATTCTGGTTTACTTGATTTTAACCCTCGCGTTCAGCACATTTTTTTATCGCGAGGTGCTGTTGCACTCCATGGCCTATCGCGGAGGATTGCTGGTTTTTGGCTTGATGTGGTGTCCGGGAATCGCGGGACTGCTGACGCGATTCCTGTTTCAGCGCAACCTGCGAGGCGAGGGATTCGGCTGGGGCCGGACGAGATATCAGATCGCCAGCTACCTGATCCCGCTGGCCTACGCCGCGGCGGTTTATTTGCCGGTGTGGTTCGCGGGCTATTTCACCGGGCACGGCCGGATCCTGACGGAATTCGGCGAGCTGCATCCGCACATTCCATCGTGGGCGCAGCTCCCCGCGTATTTTGTGTACCTGGGCACGGTGGCGTTTCTGGGGTCCTGCCTCGCGGCGCTCGGCGAAGAGCTGGGCTGGCGCGGATTTTTGGTTCCCGAACTCGCGAAATTGATGCCTTTCCCGCGCGTGGCTTTGCTCAGCGGAGTGATTTGGGCTTTGTGGCACTATCCGTTGCTTTTCTTCGGCGGATACAGCGGCGCGGGCCCGCGATGGTATTCGGCGGCGTGCTTCACGGTGATGGTGATCGGGATTAGTTTCGTTTTTGCCTGGATGCGCCTGAAATCGGGGAGTCTTTGGACCGGCGTGATCCTGCACGGCAGCCACAATCTTTTCGTCCAGGTATTTTTCGATCAGCAAACGCGCCACGCTCGGCTCACCGATCTGTGGACCACTGAATTTGGCGCTGGGCTGGCGTTGGCTGGGATCGTGGTCGCGATTATTTTCTACCGCAAACGCGGCGAACTGCCCGCGCCGCCCGCGCTAGCCGGAGCGGCCGATTCATCGTCGCCGGCGTAGTATCTCTCGCCGGCGCAAGTCCTTGACGGAGGTAAGACTGATGCCGAAATATTTTTGTCGCAGTCCGGCTCGCTCGACGGCTTCGATCGGGCTCGGCGCGCTCATCGCGTTTGTGATTTTTGCGTTGTTTCCCAGCGCGAGCGCTGCGCAGACGGTAACGCCACAGCCTGACATTCAGGGGACATGGAAAGGCACGCTCGGAGCAGGGGGCGTGGGGCTTCATCTACTTGTTACGCTAACGAAACTTGCGAGCGGCGAGTACTCCGGACAGCTCGATAGCGTGGACCAAGGCGCGATTCTTTCCATCGAATCCGCATCGCTGGAAGGCAACTCGGTTCGGTTCAGCGTAAGCCGTGTCGGCGGATTGTTCGTTGGTGAGTTGAGCATGGACGGTAGCGTGATAACCGGAACATGGACGCAAACGGGCGTTCCGCGGCAGCCGTTGACGTTCCAGCGTTCTGCCCCCGGTTCCTCATCCTCAAGTTTGCCGATATCTGCGCCGCACACTCCCAAACCCGTGACGGCTCCGCTGGACATCGTGATACCGACGGCTCCCACGGCCTTTAAGGCTGACGGCAAATGGAACTTAGTTTACGAAATGCACGTGATGAATCTCGGCAGGTACGATTGCGCGTTGACCAAGATCGACGTCGTCTCGGGAGACGCCGCGCACGCTTCGCTCGCGAGTTTCGAAGGCGCGGCGCTCGATGCGATGTTCTTCCAGATTAAGCCGCCCGAAAATAAATCCTCGATCGTCCCGGGCGGATTCGCCATCGTCTATATGTGGGTGACTGTCGACCGGCAGCAGGACGTTCCCGCATCCATCGCTCAGCGGGTGACCATGAAGATCGGCGACTACCCCGATCCGATGACGATTACCACGGTTTCGACGCCCGTGAATCGCAATCCGGTCCTGGTAATCGGCGCGCCGCTGGAGGGCGGCGACTGGGTGGCGGGCAACGGGCCTTCGAACACCTCTGCCCATCGTCGCGCCCTGATTCCCATTGATGGGCGTGCGTATCTTTCCCAGCGCTACGCCATCGACTGGGTTCGGCTGAATCCTGACGGAAAAGATTACACGGGAGATCCCAGCGACAATCGGAATTATCGAGCGTACGGCGCGGAGATTCACTCGGTTGCGGACGGCGTGGTCACCACGGCGGTGGATGGCATCCCGCAAAACATACCGGGAGAAAATTCGCGCGCGGTTCCGATGACGTTTGAAACCATCAGCGGCAACCATGTGATCGTCGACATCGGCGGCGGACTGTTCGCTTTTTACGCGCACATGCAGCCGGGCACCGTCCGCGTGAAAGTTGGTGATCGGGTGCATCGAGGGCAGGTGCTCGGTCTGCTGGGCAACACCGGCAATTCGACCGAGCCGCATCTTCACTTTCACATCTGCAACGCGAATTCGGATTTGGAATGTGAAGGCGTGCCGTATGCTTTCACATCGTTTGAGCTGCAGGGCCGCGGTGAAAATTGGAAACCCGCCGATTCGCATGCGACGCCCGTGAAGGATGAAATGGAGATTCCCACCGAAGACGAAATCGTGCGGTTCTTGCCCGGGCCTTAGCTACTCTGCTCCCGCTCAGTCGCGGTCATTTCGGATTGGCGCTCCAGGGCAAGCAAAAATGTGGCCTCGCCGGTATGCTATATTTGTGTTTCCGTAAGGAAGAGGCAGCGTGGCGGCAAAACTGCGCATTTCCATTGTCGAATACCTCAATACCGCGCCGCTCGTCTGGGGATTCACAGACGGGCCGCTCGCCGGCAAATACGATCTTTCCTTTACCGTTCCTTCACAGTGCGCGGAGTCGCTCCGCCGGCGCGATGTGGACGTCGCCATCATTCCGGCGATCGAATATCAGCGCATTGACAACGTGGTGGCTTTGCCCGGCATGGCCATCGCCGCTAAGGGCGAAGTTCGCAGCCTGCTGGTGATCTCCAAAAAGCCGATCGAGATGGCCCGGCGAATCGCTCTGGATTCGAGTTCGCGCAGCACGGCTGCGCTGGCGCGCTTGCTAGCGGCCCAGCACTGGAAAATTCAGCCGGAATTCGTGGAGGCCGCGCCCGAGCCTTCGGAGATGCTCAAGCAGGCGGACGCGGCGCTGGTGATCGGCGATCCGGCGCTGCGAATCGCCCTGAAGACGGAAGCGCTGGCGGGAAAATCTCCCAGCGGCGAGCAGTGTTGCCAGGGCGATCCCGACGATATGCCCGTGCCTGGTTTTGAGACGCTCTTCGTTTACGATGTGGCGCACCAATGGCGCGAGATGACCCGCAAGCCCAGCGTGCTGGCGATCTGGGCCGCTCACCGCGGCGTCATCTCGCCCGAAATCGCGGCCGATTTCGAGGCTTCGCGGCAATACGGGCTGGAGCGCATCCGCGAAATCAGCGAGGCGGCCTCCATCAAACTCGACCTGCCGCCGCTCGCGCTGGAGCGTTACCTGACCGAGAACATTCATTTTGGTTTGGAAGAGGAATATCTCGCGGGTCTGAATCTTTTTTTCGAAAAGGCCGCGGCCGCCGGCTTGATCGCGCGAAATCGTCCGCTGGAGTTCCTGGCGTCTGCGACTTCCGGGTCCGCGTCGCCTTCTGCTTCGTCTTCTTCGTCACCATCGTCCGCCGCCCCCCGTGGGGTCTGACCGCTTGGAACGCATCGGCACGCTCGCCCGCCTGCGCCGCTACCCTGTGAAAAGCATGGCGGGCGAAGACCTGGCAGAGTCGCGGGTCACCTTCGCGGGAATTGCCGGCGATCGCGTCTATGCATTTGTGGATGAACTCAACAAGTCGGACTTTCCCTGGATGACGGCCCGGCAGGCCCGCGATCTGATTCTCTTTCATCCGCGATTTCTCGATCCGCCGGCGGTCGAAGAGGCCATCCCCGAGGCCGGGCGTTACGCCGCGGAAATCACCACGCCCGAGGGCGAAAAATTCTGGATCGGCAACGCCAACTTCACCCAATTTCTCGAGCGGCGCTACGGGAGGTCTCTGCGGCTGCGTTTTTCCGAACGCTCCATGACCGACTCCAGACCCGTCTCGCTGTTTG